>DATGUI010000038.1:0-18864 GCA_035301405.1 Burkholderiaceae bacterium | reverse complement strand
GTATGCCTGTTTGATACGGTCATCAAGGCACTTCGAGGCACCGCCGTTTCACAGTTCCAGTTTTAAATGCATACGCAGCATGGGCGCGGCCGCTGGCTGTTACTGACCACCTTGCTGGCCTTTACCGGACTTGTGCTGCCGCTCAGGGGGTGGGCGCTTGACCTGGCCGAAGCCTGGCAGCTTGCCCTGCAAAACGATGCCCACTATGCTGCCACCGGCCACGCGCGCCAGGCGGAGCAGGAGATCGTCCCCCAGGCACGCGCGCAAATGCTGCCCTTCATTACGGCCAGTGCCGGTGCCGAAGCAGACGATACGCGCCGCACCCGTAGTCTGTCGGACCGGCATGGCTCAACGCGGGCGCTATGGTCGCTGAGCCTGACCCAGCCGCTGGCCGATGTAACGGCATGGCGCTCGCTGGAACGCGCCAAGACCATTGCCCGGGCGGCAGATATCAGCCATACGCAATCGCGCCAGCAGCTTATCCTGCGGGTTGCCCAGGCCTACTTCAACATACTCAAGGCGCAAGACAACCTGGATGCCCTGCTGGCCGAGAAAAAAGCCATCCAGGCACAGCTTCAGGCTGCGCAACAAGGGTTTGCGCTGGGCAGTACCACCATCACCGACACGCACGAGGCCCAATCCCGACTGGACCTGCTCCGGGCTCGCGAGTTCGAGGCGACCAATGCCGTTCAGGTCAGCCAGCAGGTACTGTCGACCATTATCAACCGGTATCCCGATACCCTGGCTGAACTGCCCTCCACTGCCGCGCTTGCCCCGCCAGAACCCAACCGCCTTGACGACTGGACCAACCAGGCAGCCGATACCGGCCTGAACGTGGTGCTGGCCCAGTTGCAGACACAGATCATTGCCAGTCAGCGCGACATTGCAAAAAGCCGGCATTACCCGCAACTGCATCTGGAAGCCCGCACAGGCAGCATGTCCGATCGCGGCATGCGTGGCGTGCGGCCCGATCCCGGGCCCCGCTCGCTGGACAGCAGTGTGGGGATTGTGTTGTCATTGCCTATCTATACTGGTGGGCAGCTTTCCTCCGAAGTACGCGAACAAAGTTCCCGGCTGCAGCAATCCCGGGCCGAGCTGGAAGCCGCAAGGCGTCTGGCCCGCCAGAGTACGCAGGAGCACTTTTCCGGGGTAACATCCGGGTTGGCCCGCATTGATGCGCTGCAGGCGGCCGAACAATCCAGCCGGTCTGCTGTCGAAGCCAACCAGCTGGCCTATGAAGTTGGCGTAAGAATCAACATAGACGTCCTGAACGCACAGCAGCAACTGTATGAAACCCGCCGGCAGCTGTCAGAAGCCCGCTACGACACCCTGCTGCACAGTCTTGAACTCAAGGCCAGCACCGGTACCCTTAACGATAATGATCTGTACGCCATCAACGCCATGCTGACCACACCGGACCCCAACCACCAAACTGATTGATATCACCAGAGAACCCCATGTCCAGACGTTCCTCCACCCTTCTGCTTGTCATCACGCTCATGCTGAGCACCCTTGCCATGCTGGCTGTCACTTCCGATGCCCAGGCACGCCGTTTTGGCGGCGGAATGAGCTTCGGCAGACAATCAAGCAACATCCTCAAACAACGCCAGGCCGTCAAGCCGCCTGCAGCGCAAAGCACACCGCGTGCCGCATCAGGCAGTACGGCCCGGGGCAGAAATGCCGCCGCCGGTGGCACCCAGACAGCACGTAGTGGCATGTCGCGCTTCCTGGGCCCCATAGCCGGTATCGCAGCCGGTCTGGGCATTGCCGCCCTGCTGTCCGCCATGGGGCTGTCGGGCGCCTTCCTGGAACTGGTCTCCAGCCTCATTCTCATCGCCCTGGTCATCTGGGCGGTACGGGCCCTCATCAGACGGGCTCGTGCAACAGGGCCGCGACCCGCAACCCAGGCTGCCCAGCCCATGAGCCGCCAGAGTTCGTCTTCCTCCTCCTGGCAGGCGCCCGCCAGACCGCAGGCACCCATTGACATGGGCGTTGTCCGCGACAGCGCCGCCCCTGCCCAGGCACCCGCTGATCCGTCCTGGTTCATCCCTGATGACTTCGACACCCCCGCCTTCCTTGAGAACGCCAAAACGCAGTTTGCCGAGATCCAGGCGCTCTGGGACCAAGGCGACCTTGACGCCCTGGGCAACTACCTGACCGACGACCTTCTGGCCGAGCTCAGCCCGCAAATCCTCTCGCAAACTGGCGACACCCCCACTGAAATCGTTCTGCTCAATGCGCAGCTCATGGGTATCGAACAGGTTGCCGGCGGCCATCTGGCCAGTGTGCGGTATTCGGGCATGCTGCGCGAAGCGCCCAATCCCGAGGCCACGCGTTTTGAAGAAGTATGGAACCTGTACAAGGCAGACGGCGAAGGCTGGATGCTCGCGGGTATCCAGCAACTGTCTGCCGGAGATCCGGCCTAGCCCACCATGTCGCCCCTGTCTTCGCTGCCTCGTCCTGCTGCCCTGTTTTCGCGTCTGCTCAACGCTTTGCTGAACCGCGAAGACTGGGCACGGCAGCGACTCAGCCGGCACAGCGGAAAAACCGTGCATTTCAAGGCTGGCAAGCAGCTTGTTCGTCTCACCATCAATGCAAGCGGTACCACCCAGCCCAGTGATCCGGCCATTGTTCCCGATGTCACACTGAGCATGGCTGCCGGTCGATGGCAAGACCTTCCCGCTCTGTTGCGCGAAGGCGGTGTCGATGACCTCACCGAAGTCCTGCACATAGAGGGCGACGCCGCCCTGGCCCAGACGGTGGCCGAGCTGGCACGCAACCTGCGGTGGGATGTCGAGCACGAACTGGCTGGGCACATTGGCGACATCGCGGCGCGCCGGGTACTGCGCACGCTGCCTGCCTTGTCCTGGGCCACCCGGCGCAGCGGCTGGCGGCTGGCACGCAACGCCACCGAATATCTTGCTCACGAAAGCGCGCTCATGGCCAACCAGCCCGCGCTTGCCCTGCATGCCGAAAACCTCGCCCGCCTCGAAAAGCGCCTCCAGGCGCTGGAGTCGCGGCTGAATCACCTCGACAAGGGGCCTGCGGAGCCGTCTGATGTTTAGCCTCTTGCGGCTGCTGCAGATTATTCTGGTCGCCCTGCGCTACCGTCTTGACGAACTCGTTCTCTCCGGAATCAATCATCCACTGGCCTTTACCCTGCTTCGCATTGTCCGACTCGGGAGACGACCCAAACAGCCGCGTGGCGTACGCCTGCGCCTGGCCCTGGAGTCCCTTGGCCCCATATTCGTCAAATTTGGCCAAGTCCTCTCCACCCGCCGGGACCTGATTCCCGCGGACATTGCCACCGAGCTGGCACGCCTTCAGGACCGCGTCCCCCCGTTCCCGTCATCTGAAGCAGCCGCCTGCGTCAAGGCGGCGCTGGGCAAGTCTCCTCAGGAGCTCTTTGCCCGCTTCAGTGTAGACCCCATTGCCTCGGCGTCCGTGGCCCAGGTGCATTTTGCCACCCTGCACGATGGCCGCGAAGTGGCGGTAAAAATCCAGCGTCCGGGCATGCGTCGCAGCATTGACAAGGACCTGCGCCTCATGGGCGTGCTGGCCACCATGGTAGAACGGCTGGCTGCAGACGGGCGGCGCCTCAAGCCCCGTCAGGTCGTGGCCGAATTCGATACCTATCTGCACGACGAACTGGACCTGATCCGCGAGGCCGCCAACGCCAGCCAGCTGCGACGCAACTTCAGCAAGGCCTCGGGCCGCGACGAGTTGCTGATTGTTCCGGAGGTGATCTGGGAGTATTCCACCACCACCGTCTTCACCATGGAGCGCATGAGCGGCATCCCCATCAACCAGACCGAAAAGCTTCAGGCTGCTGGCATTGATCTTTCCCGCCTGGCCCGCGAAGGGGTGGAAATCTTTTTCTCGCAAGTATTTGCCGACGGCTTTTTCCATGCAGACATGCACCCCGGCAATATCTATGTATCGGATGCCCCCGAAACCCTGGGCCGTTATATTGCCCTTGATTTCGGCATTGTGGGTTCCCTGTCCGAGTTTGACAAAAACTATCTGGCCCAGAACTTTCTGGCTTTCTTCAGACGAGACTACCGGCGCGTGGCGCAGTTGCACATTGAATCCGGATGGGTACCGCCCGACACCCGTGAAGAAGAACTTGAAGGCGCCATCCGCGCCGTATGCGAACCCTACTTTGACCGACCACTCTCGGAAATCTCATTGGGGCACGTACTGATGCGGCTGTTTCAGACATCGCGCCGCTTCAACGTCGAAATCCAGCCACAGCTGGTGCTGCTGCAAAAAACCCTGCTTAATGTCGAAGGCATGGGGCGCGACCTGGATCCCAATCTTGATCTCTGGAAAACCGCCAAGCCCTACCTGGAAAAATGGATGCACGACCGCATCGGGCTGGCTGGCCTCAAGGAACGCCTTACACAGGAAGCCGGGCAATGGGCCCAATTGCTGCCGCAGATACCCCGGCTGCTGCACACCAACCTTGCTTACCCGGATACCCGTCCGGCCATACATCAGGAACTGACACGCCTGCGAAAGACGCAGCAGCAAACCAACCAGTTGCTGATGGTCATGGTGGCGATTCTGGCTGTGGCACTGGTGGTCGTGGTCTGGAAGCTCGCCCCATGAGCATGCCCGGCCAGACCCTTCAGCTTGAGCAGCGCATACTGGCGCCCGAAACCTGCGCCCACATGCTGCGAAACGGCACACTGCCCCGCCCGCTGGTGTTTACCAATGGCGTATTCGACATCTTGCACCGTGGCCAT
Source organism: Burkholderiaceae bacterium (assembly GCA_035301405.1). Taxonomy (GTDB): domain Bacteria; phylum Pseudomonadota; class Gammaproteobacteria; order Burkholderiales; family Burkholderiaceae_B; genus JAJYRX01. Next base: position 14,116 of record DATGUI010000038.1, on the reverse strand, counting down.
GTCAGCTACCTGGATGCTGCTGCCCAGCTGGGCGCCAGCCTGATTGTGGCCCTGAATACCGATGCCTCGGTACGGCGTCTGGACAAGGACGCCGACCGCCCCTTCAACCCGCTTGAAGACCGGCTTGCCGTCGTGGCGGCACTGGCCAGTGTGTCGGCAGTCACTTTTTTTGATGAGTCCACGCCCGAGGCGCTGATTGGCCTCTTGCGGCCGGATATTATCGTCAAGGGGGGCGACTATGACATGCGCACGCTACCCGAGACCGCCCTGGTAGAGAGCTGGGGCGGTCGGGCCCTGGCCATTCCACTGACCCACGGTCGTTCTACCACCGCGCTGGTCAGGCGTATTCGGCAACCGTACCCAGATTGACGCCCTCGTGCAGGGCCACAATGCCCGCAGCCAGATTGAAATATTGCACATTGGACAGGCCGGCCTGGGACATCATGCCTGCCAGCGTGTCCTGGTCGGGATGCATGCGTATGGATTCGGCCAGATACCGGTAACTTTCGGCATCGTTGGCTACCACGCGCCCCATGGTGGGCAGAACACTGAAGGAATACCAATCGTAAAACGGCTTGAGTAGCGGCGTAACCTGCGAGAACTCCAGCACCAGAAGCTTTCCGCCCGGTTTCAGCACCCGTGTCATCTCGGCCAGGGCGGTGTCCTGGTGGGTCATGTTGCGAAGCCCGAACGCCACACTGACACGGTCAAAATAGCCATCGGGAAAAGGCAGGGTCTCGGCGTCGCAAACCGCTACCGGCACCACCTGGCCTGCATCCAGCAAGCGGTTGCGTCCTACATCCAGCATGGAGGGGTTGATATCAGTGAGCCAGACCTCGCCTTCCGGACCGGCGCGCTGCGCCAATGCACGGCTCAGGTCGCCGGTTCCGCCGGCAATATCCAGTACCCGCATGCCTGGCTGCACATTGGCCCGACTGATGGCAAACGACTTCCAGAGGCGGTGCAGGCCGCCCGACATCAGGTCGTTCATGACATCGTAGCGCTCGGCTACCGAATGAAAGACATCGGCAACCCTGGCGGCCTTGTCCTCTTCGGGCACCGTCTGATACCCGAAGTGGGTAGTAGAGGAAGAGGTTTGTGATTTGCTCATGATGCATTCCGGCGCGCTGAACCATACAATCTCCATGGTACCCCATTCAATCGTCAATCGTGTGGACGCTTCCGGCAGCACAAGTGCGCTACCATAGCCCCTGACAACCACGCCCGATCCCGGGGATTCACTTTATGTCGGCAACCTTACTAGTGGTCGAAGACGAGCCCGCCATCCGCGAGCTGCTTGACATCAGCCTTACTGCAGCCGGTTTTCGTGTCCTGCTTGCCAGCAATGCCGAGCAGGCTCACCAGCAAATCCGCCAACAGCGTCCGGATCTCATTGTGCTGGACTGGATGCTGCCCATGGTCAGCGGCATCATGTTTGCCAACGAACTGCAGCGCCATCCGGGCACAAGCGATATCCCCGTCATCATGCTCACGGCCCGTGGCACCGAACACGACAAGATTCAAGGCCTGGAAGCCGGTGCAGACGATTACGTCACCAAGCCCTTTTCCCCACGTGAGCTCTCTGCACGCATCCGGGCCGTGCTGCGCCGGCGCGCTCCCGCGCTCATTGATGGGTTCATTCATGCGGGCGGCCTGTCTCTCGACCCCGACGCCCATACGGTTACCGGACCTTCCGGCGACCTGGCTCTGGGACCCACCGAATTTCGCCTGCTGCATTTTTTCATGAAAAACCCCAACCGAGTCTATACCCGGGCCCAGCTTCTGGACCATGTCTGGGGCAACGCCTACCTCATAGAAGAGCGAACGGTCGATGTCCATATCCGGCGCCTGCGACAATCGCTACAGCCTGACCATCGACATCTGATCCAGACCGTTCGCGGCACCGGCTATCGTTTTCACACCCGCTCATGACCCGAAGCTTCCAGTTGTTGTTTCTGTGGATTGTACTGTGCACCCTGACCGGATGGTGGCTGGGTGCCAGTGCAGGCTGGGCCCTGCTGGGCCTGGGCCTGCTGGTTCCGGTTGTCATCAACGCCTTGCAGCAAGCACGGGTGGCGCGCTGGACGCAAGACACCAGCACCCCGCCACCCGCTGCCATCGGCTTGTGGGACCCTGTACTGGCGCCTGTCTATCGCACACTGCGCAACAACCAGCGCGAACTGGCACGCCTGCGCCAGCATGTGCAAGGCCTGCTGCAGGCAGCCGAAGCCTTTCCGGATGGCGCCCTGACACTCAATGCCCGACTTGAACTCACCTGGTGCAATCAGACCGCACGCAAGCACCTCGGACTCAAGCCGTCGTCCGATCTTGGCTACAGCATTTTCAATGTGCTGCGCGTGCCGGAATTTGCCCGCTACGCGCGACAGCGCAGCTGGCCTGCGCCCATCATGATATCCGTGCACGGAACGGTCGAACCCCGGACGCTCATGGTCCACATGTCGCAATATGGCCTCAGGCAGTATCTGATCATCACGCGGGATATCACCCAGGTCCAGCGTCTGGAAACCATGCGCAAGGATTTTGTTGCCAACGTCTCGCATGAATTGCGCACGCCACTGACGGTCTTGTCCGGCTTTCTTGAAACCTTGCAGGACAATCCCGACATCGCAGCCGATGCTCAGGAACGCCAGCATTACCTCCAGCTCATGGATGACCAGGCGGGCAGAATGCAGCGCACCGTCTCCGACTTGCTGACCCTGTCGACACTGGAATCCACCCCACACGCCAACGGCAAGCTCCTTGAGTTCGAAACCCTGGTTGGCCCGCTCATCGAACAGGCAAGGATACTGTCGGATGGACGGCACCAGTTCGAGCTGGATATCGAAAACGGCCTGACCTTGGTTGGCGTCAGCACCGAACTGGCTTCCGCCATGTCCAATTTGCTGGCCAATGCGGTGCACTATACCCCTGTGGGCGGCCAGATTACGGTACGATGGCATCGCAACAAGGACGGTTCTGCCACCTTCAGTGTGCAAGATACCGGTATTGGCATCTCGTCGCAGGATATTCCGCGTCTGACCGAACGCTTCTACCGTACCGATCGCGGCCGTTCAAGAGAAAATGGGGGCACTGGCCTGGGGCTGGCCATTGCCCGCCACGTAGCCCTGCGCCACGATGCCGAGCTTTCCATACGCAGCCGGCTCGGAGAGGGCAGCACCTTTGAAATGCACTTCCCGGCCGAACGGGTAGCCTGCACAGACAACGACGATCCACCCGGCCCCGCGGCCCAACCCTGAAACCCCTCGACTCCGGAATGACCATGTCTGCACCTTCTGAAATACGACCTTTTCATCTGGCTTTTCCTGTTCATGATCTGGACGCGGCGCGCACCTTTTACGGTGAGGTGCTGGGCTGCCCCGAAGGACGCTCATCAGAGGACTGGATAGATTTCAATCTGTTCGGGCATCAAATCGTCGCCCACCTCGCTCCTGACGAGTGCCAAACGGTACAGACCAGCGCGGTGGATAGCCACGACGTACCCGTGCGCCACTTTGGCGTCGTCCTGGACATGCCTGCCTGGGAACGGCTCGCCCAGTCACTGCGTGAGAAAGACATCCGGTTCATCATCGAACCCACCATACGATTCAAGGGCCAGCCGGGCGAACAGGCAACCATGTTTTTTCTCGACCCCTCTGGCAACGCCCTGGAGTTCAAGGCCTTTCATTCACTTGATGCCCTTTTTGAAAAATGAGCCACCTGCTGGTTGATATTGATCCGCCGTGGTCAATATTCGCACAGGGTGATCGCACCTTACTGGTCACGCTGGACGCCCCCGTCAGTGTGGCCAACGGGCAGCGCTGTGGTCAGGCTGCCCGCGCACTGATGAAAGCATGCCTGCGTGGCGTGGTGGATATTGTTCCCAGCTTCAGCAGCATCGCCGTACATTATCAGCCCCGCCTGTTTGACAGCACCACCTTCAAGCGTCTGGCGTCTGATGTGGCCCAGGTCATCAATGCGCAAGACACCCAGGCGCCACAAGACGGATCGACGGTCATCGACATCCCCGTATGCTATGGCGGTGAATATGGCCCCGACCTGGCCGGGGTCGCCAGGCATGCCGGCCTCACCGAAGAAGACGTCATCCGCCTGCACGCCGGAACGCCGCTGTATGTGTTCATGCTGGGCTTTGCACCCGGTGCGGCCTACATGGGCATGCTGGACGAGCGCCTGGACATCGGTCGTCGGGATACCCCGCGTACGGCACTGCCCAAAGGCGCCGTGGCCATTGCCAACCGGCAGACCATCATCTATCCCAACGTCTCGCCGGGTGGCTGGCATGTCATCGGCATCACCCCGATCGAGCTGTTTTTCCCGCGTCAGCAACCGCCTACCCGTATTGCACCCGGAGACATGGTGCGGTTTCAGCCCATGTCCGTGCAAGCGTTTGAAAAGGTCATGGGCCAGGCAGACCACATGGGTGAAAGCGACGATTCCGGATCCGTTTCATGAGCATTGCCGTCATCAAGCCTGGACTGCAGTCCAGCTTTCAGGATCGTGGCCGCTATGGCTATCAGCACCTGGGGGTTCCTGTCAGTGGTGCCATGGATACGCGTGCCCACCGACTGGCCAACTTGCTGGCCGGCAACACGGGCGATCAGGCCAGCCTGGAAATTACGCTGAACGGGCCAACACTGCAATTTGATGACACCGCCTGCATTGCCATTAGTGGTGCCTTGCTGTCTCCGGCAATCAACGACCAGCCCGTTCCCAACAACCGGCCGCTCATCGTACGGCGCGGCGATACCCTGCGCTTCGGCGAGCCGCAGCACGGCCTGCGCGCCTATCTGGCCGTCTACGGCGGGTTTGACATTGACTCGGTCATGGACAGCCAGAGCACCTATTTGCGCGGCCAGCTTGGCGGCTGGCAGGGGCGCTCACTGCAAAAAGGTGACGTCATTCCCCTGCGGACGCCACTGCACTGCGGACAATCTGACGCACTGGCCCAAAGGCTCTGGGAAATGCGCATTTACCTGCCGGCCATTCTGGGCCCGGCACGGCGCGATACCGTGCGAGTCATGCGAGGTCAGCACGCCGCACTGTTTACCGATACTGCCATTGACGCCTTTTTCAAGAAAAGCTTTCGCATCCAGGCCCAATCGGATCGCATGGGCTACCGACTGGAGGGCCCGGCACTGTCCATGAAAACTCCGCGCCAACTGCTATCCGAAGCCACCAGTTTTGGAACTATCCAGGTGCCGGCCAGCGGTCAGCCCATTATCCTCATGGCTGATCGCCAGACCACCGGCGGCTATGCCAAGCTGGCCCATATCTGTACGGTGGACCTGACCATTGTGGCCCAGTCTGCACCCGGCGAGTGGCTCGGATTTCGTGAAATCAGCGTCGCGATTGCGCAGCAACTGGACAGCCAGCGTGAAGAAGCCTTTGGACGCCTGGAACGCAGCCTGGATGCCCTGCACCAGCTGCTTGCTGATACTCAGAGAAACAGCCCATAGGCAGGATTGGTGGTCTCGTCCCAGAACGGGTAACCCAGGCGCTTCAGAAAGCCGTGCAGGGCGTCGGTGTCATCGGGAGCAACCTGAATGCCCACCAGGACACGGCCATAATCGTCACCCTGATTACGATAATGAAACAGGCTGATGTTCCAGTCGGGATTCATGTTCTTGAGGAATTTCATGAGCGCACCCGGGCGTTCCGGAAACTCGAACCTCAATAGCCTTTCGTGGCTGGCCAGGGGCGATTTGCCCCCCACCATGTAGCGCAAGTGGGTCTTGGCCATTTCGTTGGCAGACAGGTCTGCCACTTCAAAGCCGCGCTCCCGAAAACCTTCGGCCAGGATGTCGATTTCAGCGTGCGACCGAATCTGCAGCCCGACAAACACATGGGCTTGGGTGGGATCGGAGATCCGGTAATTGAATTCCGTCACGCTGCGATTGCCCACGGCCTCGCACAGACGCAGAAAACTGCCGCGCTGCTCGGGAATGGTCAGGGCAAAGATGGCCTCGCGAGCCTCACCGACATCAGCCCGCTCGGCCACGAAACGAAGCCGGTCGAAATTCATGTTGGCGCCGCTGGTGATGGCTACCAGGGTTTTTCCTTTCCAGCCGTGCATGGCTGCATAACGGCGCACACCGGCCACGGCCAGGGCGCCGGCAGGCTCCATGACACTGCGTGTATCCTGAAAGATATCCTTGATGGCCGCGCAGACGGCGTCCGTATCCACCTGAACCATGTCATCAACATGCCGGGACGCCAGCCGGAAGGTTTCTGACCCGGCCAGCTTGACTGCGGTGCCATCGGAGAACAGGCCAACGTCATCCAGGGTGACACGCGCGCCGTTTGACAGGCTCTGCGCCATGACTGCGGAGTCTTGTGTCTCGACACCAATTACGCGAATGTCGGGCCTCAGGGCCTTGACGTAAGCCGCCACACCCGCCAGCAGGCCGCCGCCACCTACGGGGACAAAGATGGCGTCCAGATGGCGCTGATGCTGGCGCAGGATTTCCATGCCCACGGTTCCCTGTCCAGCAATGACGTCCGGATCGTCAAAGGGGTGGACAAAGGTGAGACTGTCGGCCTCTTGCAACTGGCAGGCGTGCTCGTAGGCATCGTTGTAACTGTTGCCCGACAGCACGACTTCGCCGCCCAGGCGTTCGACTGCCTGTACCTTCAGTTCGGGCGCCGTCTTGGGCATGACGATGACGGCGCGACAGCCCAGCTTGCGTGCGGCCAGCGCCACGCCCTGAGCATGATTGCCTGCCGAAGCGGCAATGACGCCATGATGCAGCTGCACTGCCGACAGATTGGCCATCTTGTTGTATGCCCCGCGGAGCTTGAAACTGAATACGGGCTGGGTGTCTTCGCGCTTGAGCAAAACCGTGTTGCCAATGCGCGACGATATATCGGGTGCAACAGCCAGGGGAGTTTCTGTCGCCACGTCATAAACACGCGACACCAATATGCGTTTCAGGTAATCAACCGGCATGAAATCAAAGGCAGGAAAGAGTCAGGCAACAGCAGCCACAGCCTCGGCGAGGCAAAAAAGAAGAATAACACGCGCGCCGTATCACCTTGTCTGTTTAGCGATAAACTAGCGCCTTATGGAAACGTGGTTGACCCTCTCCATCGAGTGGCTGCTGGTCACGCTGGCTCTGCCACGCGTGGGGCTTAGTGCCATCTTCGTGATCAGCCTTGTTTCTGCCACCCTGTTGCCCATGGGCTCGGAACCCGCCGTCTTCGGCTACCTGAAAATCGCGCCCCACATGTTCTGGCCTGCCGTCATGGTGGCCACGCTTGGCAACACCCTGGGGGGCATCATCACGTATTTCATGGGGATGGGCGCCGAGAAAGCCTACGAACACTGGCGCGAAGACCACCCCTCGGCACGGGGCAAGCGAGCCGGAGGCCGCTGGCACGATACGGTGTCGGCCTGGATCAACCGGATGGGGCCCATCATCCTGCTTTTTTCGTGGCTACCCCTTGTCGGGGACCCGCTGTGTGCGGTCGCCGGGTGGCTGCGCCTGCCATTCTGGCCCAGCGTCTTCTACATGACGGCTGGCAAATGGCTGCGCTATGTGATCATGACCACTACCCTGCTATGGGTTTTCCCGACGATTGGTTAAGATACCGCTATTCTGTTCGGCCACGCCAACATCCTCGCCGTACCTTGCTACACTTGATTTCGGAGAACGACATGAAAAAAACAACTGTTCTTTTATCGATTGCCTTCCTGTTCTCCAGCCTGCTGGCTGGTTGCAACACCATGCACGGCATGGGACAGGACATCGAAAAAGGAGGTCAGAAAATTCAAAAATCCTCCAAACGTGACAATTAAAACGACGATAACAGGAGAACACCCATGAGCCGTCCACTGATTCTGGCCGCCACGCCGGTACCCGCCCATCTCGAAGAAAAGCTGAAACAGGCCTGCGAGGTCATCAAAGTGCCACGCGGCACCCGGCCATCCGACAGTGTCAGTGCCGAGCAAGCCGGCCAGGTAGAAGGCCTGCTGTGCAATCCCGCCGTACCGGTAGACGCCGCCCTGATGGACGCCCTGCCCGCGCTCAAGGTCATATCCAACTTTGCCGTGGGTTACGACAACATTGATGTCGCCGCCGCTGCCAGCAGGCAGATCATCGTTTGCAACACGCCCGGCGTGCTGGATGCAGCCGTGGCCGACCTTACCATCGGCCTGCTCATCTGCCTGAGCCGCAATCTGGTTCATGGCGATACCTACGTCCGGGATGGCAGCTGGGAAACCCGCGGTGCCCCCCCTCTTACCCAGGACGTCCGCGGCAAGACAATCGGCTTGCTGGGCATGGGACGTATCGGACGCGAGGTGGCACGCCTGGCGCAGGCCTTTGATCTCACCGTGCTCTACCACAATCGCAACCGGGACCCCCAGGCGGATGAATCCGGGCTGGCAGAATATGTTGATCGCGACGCCCTGTTTGCCCGCTCCGACTTCGTCAGCATTCACGTGCCGCACACGCCCGAAACCGAAAACTCTATCGGCAAGCGCGAGTTCGACCTGATGAAGCCCTCTGCCTACGTCATCAATACTGGCCGGGGTGCCGTCATCAACGAACCCGAACTCATCGAAGCGCTCAAGACCGATCAGATAGCCGGTGCAGCCCTGGACGTCATGGTGCAAGAGCCCCTGCCAGCCGACCACCCCTTGTGCAAATTGCCCAACGTGATCCTGCAGGCACACATTGGCAGCGCCACGACAGAAACCCGCCTTGCCATGATCACGCTGGCTACCGAAAACCTGCTTGATGTACTGGCAGGGCGCACGCCCAAGGCTGTGGTCACACCATCCTGAACCAGCCATTTCCCGGAGCCATTATGCAATCTGATGCCCCCATAAGCCGTTTTCCTGCCGTCAGCTCGCTTGACACCCTTCCAGAAGATATCCGCGAATGCATTGAAGCCATCCACGAGAAGTCCGGCTTCATTCCAAACGTGTTTCTGGTGCTGGCAAACCGCCCTGATGAGTTCCGGGCATTTTTTGCCTATCACGACGCCATCATGGAAAAGCCCGGCAACCTGACCAAGGCCGAACGCGAAATGATCGTTGTCGCCACCAGCAGCCTGAACAACTGCCATTACTGCGTGATCGCACACGGCGCCATTTTGCGGATCCGCGCCAAGCAGCCGCTGGTGGCCGACCAGATTGCCGTGAATTTCCGCAAGGCCGACATCACGGATCGCCAGCACGCCATGCTGGAGTTTGCCTGCAAGGTGGTCGAGGCATCCGACCGCATCACGGACGCTGAAATCGATGCCCTGAAAACCCACGGCTTCAATGATGACGACGTCTGGAACATCATGGCAATTGCGGCTTTCTACGGCATGTCCAATCGCATTGCCAACGTGAGCAGCCTGCGGCCCAATACCGAGTTCTATACCATGGGCCGCTAGCGTTGCCTGTGGAAATAAAAGGCAAGGCATGGCACCCCCCGGCACCACCCGCCCGACCGGCCTCAAGCGTCTGAAGGGGGCCCTGCGTTATTCACTGCAGGGCTTGCAAGCAGCATTTCGGCACGAAGCCGCATTTCGCCAGGAACTGGCGGTATTTGCCGTACTGGGTCCCCTTGCATTGTGGCTGGATGTCAGCCGGACAGAAAAGCTGATGCTTATTCTCAGCATGCTGGCCGTGATCATCGTGGAGCTGCTGAATTCCGCCATCGAAAGCCTGGCAGACAAGGTATCGCCCGATCATGATGTCCTGGTTGGTCGCGCCAAGGACCTGGCCAGTGCAGCGGTATTCCTCAGCCTGCTGTGCGCCGGCGCAGTCTGGCTGGTGGTGCTTCTGCCCTGATAGCGCAACCCCATGCGACCTCGGGTTCATTTACTGCATGGTTGGTTTTGATCATGCTACAACGACAGCTGAGAAAGGAAACGTCTATGCCCCAATTAAATGGGAAAACAGCAATCGTTACCGGTGCAGGTAGCGGATTTGGTGCAGGAATCGCACGCCTCTATGCCCAAGAAGGCGCCAAAGTCGTTCTGGCTGACATCAACCTGGATGCAGCCCAAGGGGTGGCCGCCGACATTGGAGACCAGGCCACAGCCATCAAGACGGACATCGCTGCCCGGGCCGACATGGACGCCGCCGTCCAGCATTGCCTCGACACATTCGGCTCGCTCAACATCATTGTGAACAATGCAGCCATCACGCACAAAAACCAGCCCATGCTGGATGTCGATGAAGACACCTTTGATCGTGTTTTTTCCATCAACGTGAAATCCATGTATCACATGGCTCAAGCGGTAGTGCCTGTCATGCGCAAACAGGGTGGAGGCGCCATCATCAACATTGGCTCCACGGCCGGCATCCGTCCGCGTCCCGGGCTCACCTGGTATAACGCCAGCAAGGGAGCCGTCAACCTGCTCTCGAAATCCATGGCGGTCGAGCTGGCTCCGGACAACATTCGTGTCAATGCCATTTGCCCAGTCATGGGGGTAACCGGCATGTTCGAGCTCTTCATGGGTCTGCCCGACACCCCGGAAAACCGGCAGAAATTCATCTCGACCATTCCGCTGGGCCGGTTTTCGACCGCCGAAGACATTGCCAGGGCGGCTGTGTTTCTGGGTAGCGACGCATCGGAATTCATTACTGGCGTCGAGTTTCCTGTGGATGGCGGTCGCACCATCTGATCGGAAATTCCAGCAAACAAGACCTTGGGGGGCGTGGCACACGGATATGGGCCACGCCCTTTTTTTCATTGACTGAATGGCAGGCTGGCGCCAATGGCGGCAAACATGGCACCGCACACCTGGTTGAAGCGGCGACCAAAGCGCTTCAGGGCCGCGCGTACCCGCTGCGCCAGCGTGGCAATCAACAATTCCGTGATGATTTCAATCCCGACAAACGTGGCGGCCATGATGATGAATTGAATCATCAGGCTGCGTTTGGGATCAATGAACTGCGACAGAAATGCCCCGAAAAACAGAATGGCCTTGGGATTGGAGATGGCGGCAAACAGCCCCTGCCGAAAAAGCACCTGCCCTGAAGGCTGTGGCGTGTTTGCCGAGGCGTCAATGGACGGCGCCGGGGCTTTCCAGACTTGGATGCCCAGCCACACCAGATAGGCGCCTCCTGCCCATTTCATCATGACAAGAATCTGGGCGGAGGCTTGCAACAAGGCACCGATACCCACCATGGACAACGCGATCACCAACGTGAAGCCAAGCGCCCCGCCCATGACCATGGCTACCGTACTACGGGTGCCATACAAGGCACCCGTAGTCAGGGCAAGCAGGCCGTTGGGGCCGGGTGTCAGCGACAGCAGGATGGCCGCCGCCAAATACAGCAGCCAGGTGTCGAGTGCCACGGCTTTCTACACCAGATTGCGCAGCACGTATTGCATGATGCCACCATGACGGTAATAGGCTGCCTCACTGGGTGTTTCTATGCGGACAATGGCATCGAACTCGGTGTCACCGGCCCGAACCTTGACGGTGGCGGGGATGTCGCCGTCATTCAACGCCGTAATGCCGGTGATGTCGAAGGTTTCTTCACCAGTCAGGCCCAGTGAGTCAGCATTTTGGCCATCGGGGAACTGCAGCGGCAGCACGCCCATTCCGAGCAGGTTGGAGCGATGGATGCGCTCGTAGGACTCGGCAATGACAGCACGCACGCCAAGCAGCAGCGTACCTTTTGCGGCCCAGTCCCGTGAAGAACCGGAACCATATTCCTTGCCGGCCAGGATGACCAGCGGCGTGCCCTGTTTCTGATAGGCCTGGGACGCATCGTAGATGGTGGCCACGGGGCTGTCGGACTGGGTGAAGTCACGTGTGAAGCCGCCTTCGGTGCCGGGTGCAAGCTGATTTCGCAGGCGCACGTTGGCAAAGGTGCCGCGGATCATGACCTCGTGGTTACCCCGTCTTGAACCGTAAGAGTTGAAGTCTTTCTGGGCCACGCCATGATCCATGAGATAGGCAGCAGCCGGGGAGTCGACGGCAATCGAGCCTGCCGGGCTGATATGGTCAGTGGTGATAGAGTCACCCAACTTGGCCAGCACACGGGCGGCAGAGATATCGGTGACCGGGTCTGGCTGACGAGGCATGTCCGTAAAGTAGGGTGGGTTGCGGACATAGGTGGAGCTTTCGTCCCAGTCAAAGATATCGCCCGCCGGGGTGGGCAGATTCTGCCAGGTCTTGTCACCGGCAAAGACATCAGCGTAGCCCTTGATGAACATTTCGGACGCGATGGCAGCATCGACAACGGTCTGGACCTCGGAAGCACTGGGCCAGATATCACGCAGATAGACGTCCTTGCCTTCGGTATCTTGGCCGAGGGGCTCATTGAACATGTCGATGTCCATGGTGCCGGCCAATGCGTAGGCAACCACCAGCGGCGGCGACATGAGGTAATTCATCTTGACCTCAGCGTGAATGCGGCCCTCGAAGTTGCGGTTGCCCGAGAGCACGGAAACCACGGTGAGGTCGTGGTCGGCAACGGCCTCGCTGACCTCCGGAATCAGGGGGCCGGAGTTTCCGATACAGGTGGTACAGCCATAGCCCACCAGGTTGAAGCCGAGTTTGTCCAGATACTGGGTGACATCAGCACGCTCGAAGTAGTCGGTGACCACGCGCGAGCCCGGTGCCAGGCTGGTCTTGACCCAGGGCCTGGTGCGCAGGCCTTTTTCTACCGCGTTCTTGGCCAGCAGCGCGGCGGCCATCATGACGTTGGGGTTGGATGTGTTGGTGCACGACGTGATGGCGGCAATGGCGACAGCCCCATGATTGATCTGGCCGATTTGGCCATCATGAAACTTGATGGAGACGGGATCACGCAGGGCGCCATTTTGCGGCGCATCCGAAACATGATCATGTGGCAACATGGAGCGTGTTTCCGAATCCGTGTAAGCGGGCGCATCGGATGCAGGAAAGGATTCGACCACGGCACGATCATAGCCTTGTCTACCAGCCGGGCATTCGACATACGTAGCCAGCGCGCCGCGGAATGCAGTGTGGGAGTCCGTGAGAGCAATGCGATCCTGCGGACGCCGGGGGCCGGCAATGGACGGCACGACGGTGGACAGATCGAGCTCGAGATGCTCGGAGTATTGGGGTTCGACGTTGGGATCATGCCACAGACCCTGTTCTTTGGCATAGGTTTCAACCAGTGCGATCTGCTCTTGACTGCGGCCCGTAAGCGCCATATAGCGAAGGGTGACGTCGTCGATGGGAAACATGGAAACGGTTGAGCCGTATTCGGGGCTCATGTTGCCGATGGTGGCACGGTTGGCCAGCGGAACGGCGCTGACACCCGGACCATAGAACTCGACAAACTTGCCCACCACACGATGCTCGCGAAGGCGCTCGGTAATGGTCAGGACCAGGTCAGTTGCCGTGGTGCCTTCTGGCAGGCTGCCTGTCAGCTTGAACCCGACCACACGCGGAATCAGCATGGAAATGGGCTGACCGAGCATGGCTGCTTCGGCTTCGATACCCCCCACGCCCCAGGCCACCACCCCCAGACCATTGACCATGGGCGTGTGCGAGTCGGTTCCTACACAGGTATCAGGGTAAGCAAGCAATTTGCCGTCTTCCTCTTTGCTGAACACGACACGGGACAGGTGCTCGAGGTTGACTTGATGCACAATGCCCGTGCCAGGAGGCACGACCTTGAAATCATCAAAGGCACTCTGGCCCCAGCGCAGGAATTGATAGCGCTCCATGTTTCGCTGGTACTCGATTTCAACGTTGCGCTGGAACGACGCATTGCTGCCAAACGAGTCCACGATCACGGAGTGGTCAATAACCAGCTCGACCGGCGCCAGCGGATTGATCTTGCGGGCATCGCCACCCAGGCTTTGCATGGCTTCGCGCATGGCGGCAAGGTCGACCACGGCAGGGACCCCGGTGAAGTCCTGCAGCACGACCCGCGCTGGCGAGAAGGCAATCTCGCGACTGGGCTTGGCAGCCGGATCCCAGTTGGCCAGGGCGCGGATGTCGTCGCCCGTGACGTCTGTGCCGTCTTCGGTGCGCAAGAGGTTTTCCAGCAGAATCTTGAGACTGTATGGCAAGCGGCTGACATCCATCCCGGCTTTGGTGAGGGCATCCAGCCGGTAGATTTCGTAGGATTTTCCGCCTGCCTGCAAGGCAGCGCGGGCACCAAAACTAT
>DATGUI010000037.1:0-12925 GCA_035301405.1 Burkholderiaceae bacterium | reverse complement strand
CTGCCCAATTTGTCACGTCTCTCCAGATCGCCCCAGTCAGTCGGACACCGACCCGCCCTCCCTGTCCTGCGGACAGAAAGTCGGGCTTGGCCGGTTCCGCTGTTCGGGGCTTGGTGCTTGATGGACGGGTGATGCCATGCTGTGCTCGTGGCGGTATGCAAGGTGCGATAGGTGATGCCGTGCCGTATCCGAGGTTGCCGGGGTGGCAGGTTGTGTCCAGTGGGGATGGGGTTGACGGGACTGCCCGATTTTCCGTCTCGCAGAGACGGCTGAGGGCAGGGCCGACAACGCCAGCCCAGATGCAAGACTTGCTCATGATGTCTGCCCGTCAGAGGCCTTCTGATCTCCTGGCTAGTCGCATGGCCTTCTCAGAGTCATCAGACGCCGACCCCGCCGACATGGCTACGGCCAGCTCGAAAGCCTTCCGTAATGATGCCTCGCTGGCCACTCCCTGGCCGGCTATGTCAAATGCTGTGCCATGATCAACGCTGGTGCGTACAAAGGGCAGGCCAACGGTCATGTTGACGCCATCGTCCACGCCCAGGTACTTGATGGGTATCAGTCCCTGGTCGTGATATTGGGCCAGGACAATATCGAAACGCCCCTGGCGAGCTTGCATGAATACGGTGTCGCCGGGCCACGGCCCGCTGACATCCAGCCCTTCAGTACGAGCCTGTTCGATGGCGGGGATGATGATGTCCTGTTCTTCCGTGCCAAATTGCCCGGCTTCGCCTGCGTGCGGATTCAGTCCGGCCACGGCAATGCGGGGCTGGGCAATGCCGGCCTGCTGGCAGGCCTGATGTGCCAGGTGGATCATGGTGAGCTGTTGTTCAATTGACAGGGCAGCGGGTACCTTGGCCAGGGCGATGTGGATGGTGCCGAGGATGACGCGCAGTTCTTCGTTGACCATCAGCATGGCGACTTGTTTGCTGTGGCTGCGTTCGGCAAGGATTTCGGTGTGGCCGGGATGCGGCACGCCGGCTTGTTGCAGGGCCTCTTTGTGGAGGGGCGCGGTCACGATGGCGCGGAGGTGGCCGGCGGTGGCATCGTCAATGGCACGGCAAAGGTATTCGTATGCGGCGCGGCCAGCGTGGGCACTGACTTGGCCGGGTGCAATGGTGTCCGTCAGGGACTCCCATGGGTTGATGACGCCAATGGTGCTGGCTGGCAGGTTGAGTGCCTCGGCAGCGGTAGTCAGTTCGGAGACGGTCAGGTGCCGGGCGGCGGTCAGTTGTGCAGCGGCCTGGCGCAGGGTGTCGGCATCACCGATGACCACGGCCGGGTGGGGCAGACCCCCGGCAAACATGCGGACGATGATCTCGGGTCCGATGCCGGCCGCGTCTCCCATGGTGATGCCAATGGGCATCTGGTTTGGTGATTCCTGTGCGGACACGGTCGGTGGCATGATCTAGAGTGCGTCGGTGGCGTAATCGGCCAGACGCGAGCGCTCACCCCGTTTCAGTGTCACGTGACCGGCATGTGGCCAGCCCTTGAAGCGGTCAACCACGTAGGTGAGTCCGGAGCTGCCTTCGGTCAGATAGGGGGTGTCGATCTGAGCAATATTGCCCAGGCAGACGATCTTGGTTCCCGGGCCTGCCCGGGTGATCAGGGTTTTCATCTGTTTGGGCGTGAGGTTCTGGGCTTCGTCAATGATCAGAAACTTGTTCATGAAGGTACGGCCCCGCATGAAGCTGAGGGATTTGACCTTGATGCGTGAGCGTATGGTTTCCAGAGTGGCTGCGCGTGATTCGCTGGCTTCGGCGCCGAGTCGGGCAGCCCGATGGCTGGCACTCATGCCCAGGTGCAGCACTTCCAGGTTGTCTTCCAGTGCACCCATCCAGGGCAGCATTTTCTCTTCTTCAGTGCCGGGCAGATAGCCGATGTCGTCGCCAACGGACACGGTTGCCCGGGTAATGATGATCTCGTTGTAGCGTTTTGTTTCAAAAATTTGTGTCAGGCCGGCGGCCAAGGCGAGCAGGGTCTTGCCGGTTCCTGCCTGGCCCAACAGCGAGACAAAGTCGCAGTCGTGGTCCATGAGCAGGCTGAGAGCGAAGTTCTGCTCGCGATTGCGTGCCGTGATCCCCCACACGTTGTTACGGCCGTGGCTGTAATCACGCAGCGTGGCCAGAACGGCGGTCTTGCCGCTGCACTCCTTGACTTGCGCATACAGGGGAAGGTCGCCTTCGCTATAGACAAATTGGTTGACCATGAAGGTCTTGCACAGTGGTCCGCGGATGTGGTAGTACGTGGTTCCGGCTTGCTGCCAGGATTCGATGTCTTCACCGTGCCGGGTCCAGAAGTTGTCGGGCAGGGGCATGACACCGTCGTAGAGCAGGTCAGAATCATCAATGACATGGTCGCTGAGGTAGTCTTCGGCGTTCAGGCCCAGAGTACGGGCCTTGAGGCGCATGTTGATGTCTTTGGAGACCAGAATGATGGTGCGGTCAGGAAAGACATTCTGCACGGCGTGAACGACTTCAAGGATGATGTTGTCGGCCTTGCCCATGGGCAGCCGGAAGGGAAGATCGGCCTTGAGCGCCCGTGTCTGGAAGTAAAGCTTGCCACCGGCAGCGGCATTGCCCGTGGAGTCCAGTCGCAATCCCCTGGTCAGATCGGTATCGGGTCCACCTGCCAGACCATCCAGAAAGCGGCTGACCTGCCGGGCGTTTCGCGCCACTTCGGTCAGGCCCTTTTTCTGGTGGTCCAGTTCTTCAAGGACCACCATGGGCAGGAAGACGTCGTGTTCCTGAAACTTGAAGATGGCCGTTGAATCATGGAGCAGAACATTGGTGTCCAGGACGAACAGTTTGCTGGCGGCTGCTTTGCCAGTGGAAACGGTCTTGGATTCCGATGCCGGCCGGCTGGTTTTTGTAGCCGCCGCCTTTTTGGCGGGCGCTGATGTGGCCGGAATCGCCTTTTTTGCTGCGGACTTGCGCGCGGCGGGCGTTGCCTTTTTTACGGCAGCGGCCTTCTTGGCCGTGGCCGCCTTTTTGAGCAGGGCGGCTGTCTTCTTGTCGGTAGCATGTTTGCCGGTGTCCGCTGCGGGCGTTGAGCTGGTGGCATCAGCCGCGCTGTCTGTGGGTGGCTGAGGTGCCGGCCGGGTGCTGGCATCTTCGAAGTCATCGGCAGCCAGGGTCGCCCCTTTGCGACGTGGAATAGGAGGTAGCGGCATGGACGGAACCCGGTTATTGGCGATGCCTGTTCAGGGCGGCAAGGACATCTTCCACATGGCCAGGCACCTTGACCTTGCGCCAGGTTTCAATGATGTTTCCTTGTGGATCAATAAGAAAAGTGCTGCGCTCTATGCCCTTGACCTGTTTGCCGAACATGTTTTTTGGCTTGATGACGCCAAACAGGTTGCACACGGTTTCGTCCGGATCAGCAATGAGCGGGTAGGAAAGATCGAGCTTTTTCACGACGCCCTCGTGGGAGCGCAGTGTGTCGCGAGAAATCCCGAAGACACGGCAGTCGGCCGCTGTGAAGGCATCGTGCTGGTCACGGAAATCCTTGGACTCCGTGGTGCAGCCTGGCGTATTGTTGCGCGGATAAAAAAACAGGACGGTGTAGTGGCCGCGCCAATCTTCACTGTTGACGGAGCCAGCGGTGCTGGCGGCCTGAAAGGCGGGTACGGGCTGACCCGTATCGAGTGCGGTCATGAGTCTTCCTTGTTGAGAAGCAGGCCCACCACAATACGGCGGCCTTCTGCCATCAATATGTTATAGGTTCGGGCGGCTGCCGGTGTGGTCATGACTTCAACCCCGATGCCAACGGACAGCAGCGGGCGGATAATGGCGTTGTCCAGAAATTGTTGCCGGTTTCCCGTGCCGACCAGAACCACCTCGGGGGCGTCGTCAGGCTTGGCGGGGGGCGTGCCGTCAAGAAAAGCCATGGGGTCCTGTTTCTGGTCCTCCAGGCCGGCCAGTTCGCGCATGTGTGCTGGCGTGATGTCGGAAGCCTGATGGACTTCCCATGTGTGGATGTCGCCTTCGGGCCCAAAATGGATGGCGTGGGCGTACGAGACTTCGTTGATGTCAACGTAGTCATCTCCATATGCCGTGACCGTATTCAGTGCGGGAACCGCTTCGCGTTGCAGCAGCACAAGTCCTCCTGTAATTCACCCTGCGGGTTGGCTGACCCTTCATTCTAACAAGGCGCATGGCACTGCGGCATCTTCTCTCAGGTTTTTTTGGGTGGACTAAACTATGATGCGTCATTGCAGTCGCCCGCAGCGTGGGGCGCTCAAATAATAGTAGTGCAGTGGTGCGGCGTGTCAAACTTGTATCAAGGATGGACTGATCGAATGAAACCTTTGAAAATTGGATTGCTTGGCCTGGGTGTTGTCGGACGAGGCACCTGGCAGGTGTTGCAGGACAACGCAGAAGAGATCTCCCGCCGGGCGGGACGGCATCTGCAGATTACTTCGGTGGCTGTGCGCGACCTTGATCGGGCACGCCGCCTGCTCGGTGATTCGGTCAACCTCACGACCGATGGCCTGTCCGTCGTGCAGGATCCGGATATCGACATTGTCGTGGAGCTCATTGGTGGGGATACCGTGGCACTGGAATGGATACTGGAAGCCATTGAGCAGGGCAAGCACGTGGTCACAGCCAACAAGGCGTTGTTGGCCGCGCACGGCAATGAAATTTTCGCCGCAGCACAGAAAAAGGGCGTGATGGTGGCCTACGAGGGTGCCGTGGCGGGCGGCATTCCCATCATCAAGGCCGTGCGCGAAGGCCTGGCTGCCAACCGGATCCAATGGATAGCCGGCATCATCAACGGCACCACCAACTTCATTCTTTCAGAGATGCGCGCGCACGGTGAAGCCTTTGAAACCGTGCTCGCCGAGGCGCAAGAGCTGGGCTATGCCGAAGCCGATCCGACCTTTGATATCGAGGGGGTGGATGCGGCCCACAAGCTGGCCTTGCTGGCATCCATGGCCTTCGGCATCCCGGTGCAGTTTGACAAGGTACATACGGAAGGCATTTCAGCATTGGCGGCCGAAGATATCGGCCATGCCGAGCGGCTGGGCTATCGCATCAAGCTGCTGGGCATTACGCGCCGCAATGGCCAGGGCATCGAGCTGCGGGTTCACCCCACGCTGGTGCCGGCAGACAGCCTGTTGTCCAATGTGGAAGGCGCCATGAACGCCGTGCTGGTCTATGGTGATGTCGTGGGGCCCACCCTGTACTACGGGCAGGGGGCAGGCGCCTTGCCGACGGCATCCGCTGTCGTGGCCGACCTGGTTGATGTCACGCGCTTGCACAGTGCCGCGCCCGATCACCGGGTTCCTCATCTGGCGTTTCAGCCCCACGCGCTGTCAAACGTGCCCGTGCTCCCCATGGCAGAAATCGAGTCCGCTTATTATCTGCGCTTGCGCGTGCATGACAAGCCCGGCGTGCTGTCCGATATTGCCCGTCTGCTGGCCGATGCCAATATCTCCATTGGCTCCATGTTCCAGCAGCCCTACGGAGACGAACAGGCTGACATCATCTTTCTGAGTCATCAGGCAATAGAAGGGGATGTTGATGCTGCCATTACCCAGATCAAGGCGCTGCCCTTCGTGCTGTCCGATGTGGTGCGTCTGCGTGTCGAGGCCCTCATATGAAGTACCAGTCCACTCGCGGCGGCATGACGCCTCAATCCTTTTCCGATATTCTCCTTGAAGGCCTGGCACCGGATGGCGGATTGACCATTCCCGTCGAGATACCGCAGGTGTCGGCTGCCCAGCTGAGTCAATGGCGCTCCCTGCGTTATCCGGAGCTGGCCTTTGCCATCTTGCGCCTGTTCATCGACGATATTCCGGCTGACGATCTGGAAGCGCTGGTGCACCGTGCCTACGATACTGCCGTGTTCAACCACCCCGACATCGTGCCAGTGAAACCGCTGAGCCATGGCATGATGCTGATTGGCCTGTCGCAGGGGCCAACACTGGCCTTCAAGGACATGGCCATGCAGTTTCTCGGGCACGTGTTCGAATATGTCCTGGCGCGTCGCCAGACCACGCTGAATATTCTGGGGGCGACCTCTGGTGACACCGGCTCGGCGGCCGAATATGCCTTGCGGGGCAAGCAGGGTGTGCAGGTGTTCATGCTTTCTCCACAGGGCCGCATGAGCGCCTTCCAGCGCGCCCAGATGTACAGCCTGCAAGATGCCAACATCCATAACCTGGCCATCGATGGCGTGTTCGATGATTGTCAGGATATCGTCAAGCAACTGGCGGGCGATCTCGACTTCAAGGAACAATATCGCATTGGCGCCGTAAACTCCATCAACTGGGCCCGCATTGCTGCCCAGATTGTCTACTATTTCTGGGGCTGGATGCGGGCGACGGACAGCGATGATCAGCAGGTGTCGTTTGCGGTGCCGTCAGGCAACTTTGGCAACATACTGGCCGGCCATTTCGCGCGCAGCATGGGGCTGCCCATTCGGCGCCTGGTGCTGGCCACCAATGAAAACAATGTGCTGGAAGAGTTCTTTCGCACCGGCATATACCGCCCGCGTCCGGCATCACAAACCTTTGCAACGTCCAGTCCTTCCATGGACATTTCCCGGGCTTCCAATTTTGAGCGTTTCGTCTTTGACTTGCTGGGCCGCGACTCGGCACGGGTTTGCGAGGTCTGGGAAGCGCTGGGTACCGACGGGGTGTTTGACCACAGCGACCACCGCGCCGAACTGACTGATGTCTATGGTTTCGTGGCGGGTACCAGCAGCCACGCCGACCGACTGGCGACCATCCGCAGCCAGTACGAGAGCAATGGGGTCATCATTGATCCGCATACGGCAGATGGCGTCCATGTTGCGCAACAATATACTGAGCCCGGCGTACCCATGCTGGTGCTGGAAACCGCCTTGCCGGCCAAGTTCTCCGAAATCATCCACGAGGCCCTTCAGCGTGAAGCACCGGTTCCGGAACACCTGGAAGGCTTGCATGCGTTGCCTCAACGGGTCGTGAACCTGCCCTACAGCGCAGCGGATGTTGCAGACTACATCCGTCAGCATGCGGGCGGCGCCGGATAATCTTGCAGAGGGGGTCAGGTCCCTTGCATTGCAGCGCGGGCAGCCTGCTGCCCGCTGCGTACTGCGCCTTCCAGCACGCCCGGATAGCCGGTATCCGTCCAGTCTCCTGCCAGCCAGACGCCCGGCCAGGGTGTGGTGTTATCGGGCCGCGCCAGCCCGGCCCGGGCAGTAAAGGTCGCCCGCTTTTCCACGATCATTCTGTAATCGATCACAGCAGGCATGGGGGGGCATGAAGAAGCCGTCTGCGCTCGCAACTGGGCCATCACGCCCTCGTATACGCGTGGGGCGCCCAGATGGGCTGCCTGGGCCGCATCGCTGATGACGATTTGCAAGACAGGCCGCTGGCTGTCCGGCCGAAAGTCAGGCCAGTTGAATAACCACTGGCCAAAATGTTCGCGTTCCCTTTGCTCACGCAGCATCAGCATGGGTGCCGGCAACGCCCAGGGCTGTTCCAGCACCAGGGTCAGGGTGGCAATCGGGTTGAAATCAAAGGCCCCCAGGGTGGCAAGCAGCTTGCTGGCCGTTGTTTCTGCCCCGTCAGGTACTGTGATTGCATTCAGGAGGCGCGTGCAGGAAGGCGGCGAACACGCCAGGATCAGCCCGTCAAAATGCTCATCCTCCACCCTCAGAGCGTGGCCGGACGTGGCATCGGCGGTCTGGATATTTCTGACCGTATGACCGGTTCTGATATTGACGCTGCCCCCGGCATGATGCCAGGTTGTCTGCCTGACATGATCGGGCCACAGGTCGGACAAATCCGTGCGGGGGAGCAGCATGTCGCAAGCCTCCCGACTGTGACCCAGACTGTCGCGCAGCACGTTGGCAAACAGCTGCGCGCAGGCATGCTCCACGGGTGTGTTCATGGCGGCCAGACACAGGGGTTGCCAGAAGTGTTGATACAAGACTGCGGATGGGCAATGCCTGTCCAGCCAGTCATGCAGGGTGATTCCTGCAGGCGCTACTTGCCAGCCACGGCGCTGCATGTGCTGCATGGCGCGTGCCAGCTGCCATTTGTCTTGCCAGCACAGGCCTTGGGCGCGCAACAATCCGCCAACCAGATGCCACGGGGCGGGCGCGTTGGCCAAGGTCAACCGGTAACGCCCGTCCAGCGCCTGCAGGTTCAGTTTCAGTCGCTGAAATCGTGCGTCGGGGTTCTGGCCCAGACGTTGCATCAGCGCCAGCGTATGCCGATAGGCAGACAGCAGAATATGCTGGCCGTTGTCGAGGGTGATTCCCATCCAGGGTCGCTCCACCCGCCGCGCCCGGCCCCCCAGCGTATGGGCGCTTTCAAAGACAGTGACCTGATGGCCTCCATCGGCGGCTTCAACGGCCGCCGCCAGCCCCGCCCAGCCAGCACCGACAATGGCCAGCTTCATGCTGCCAGCCGGCGCACCAGGCCTTTGCCGCCGCTGACCCAGGTTTTCCAGGCCAACCAGAATTTCCGGATGGGTGTCAGGGCAATTCTCTGGTCAAGAACGTGCCAGCCGTCACGCTCGATTTCCGTGAGCAGGGCATGATAGATGGCGGCCATCAGCAGGCCGGGGCGTTGTGCGCGCCGATCGGTCTCGGGCAGCGTCGCCAGGGCATCGCTATAGCACTGTTTGGCCCGTTCTGTCTGGAAGCGCATGAGTTCGGTGAAGGCTGGTGTGTGCCGACCATGCAGAATGTCTTCGGGTTCCACGTCAAACTGCTGCAGTTCGTCCAGAGGAAGATAGATGCGCCCCCGGCGGGCATCGTCGCCGACGTCCCGGATGATGTTGGTAAGCTGAAATGCCAGACCAAGCTTGTCGGCGTAGGTCAGGGTGGTGTCGTCTTCGTACCCGAAAATACCGGCGGAAAGTTCTCCTACAACGCCGGCGGCATGGTAGCAATACACCTTGAGCTCATCAAAGTGATGATAATGGTGCTGGTCCAGATCCATTTCCATGCCTTCGATCACTGCGTGCAATCGGGAGGCCGTGATTCCGAACGCGGTGAGGTGCGGGGCCAGTGCCTGCATCACGGGGTGGCTGGCATGCCCGGTTTCAAAAAGCTCCTCGATCTGGCTGCGCCACCACGCGAGTTTCATGCGAGCCACGGAGATCTCCGTCGTTTCATCGACCACATCATCCACTTCACGGCAGAATGCGTACAGAGCCGTAATGGCACGCCGGCGCTCGGGCGGCATGAACAGAAAGGCATAGTAAAAGCTTGAGCCGCTGCGGGCGGCCTTGTCTTGACAATATTGATCGGGTGTCATGGGCAGATTGCGTGAGTGAAATCGGGTCGGCGGGTGATTGCAGGTACGGGGTCAGCGTGCCCGCCACAGAATCCGCAACCAGTCGCTTCGGCCAAGTACCGGCCGTTGCTGAAATACATCGTAGTGTAGTTGGTCCAGCCTTTCGAGGATACGAAGCCCCCCCTGGACGACCAGCCTCAGCTCATAACCGATGCGTCCGCCCAGATGCCTGCCAAGGGGCTGTCCGGCCAGCAATTGCTCGCGTGCCAGTTCAACTTGTTCCTGCATCAGTTGCTGCCAGCGTGGGTCGGCTACAACGGTTGCGTCTCCCCCGGCTGCTGCCGCAAGCTGGTTCTCTTGCACGCCGTGACGCTGTAAGGCATCCTGTGGGATGTACACACGCTGCTTGTGCCAGTCAATGGCCACATCCTGCCAGAAATTCGCCAGCTGCAGGCCCGTGCAGACGGCATCTGACCAGGCGATGGCACGCGGCTGGGCGGCATCAAACAAGTGCAGCATCAGTACACCCACCGGATTGGCCGACCGCCGACAGTAGTCCAGAAGCTGGACACGGTTCTCATAGCGCGTCTGGTTAACATCCTGTTCAAACGCTGACAATAAGTCATAAAATGGCTGCCATGGCAGCCTGTGCGCGAGGATTGCCTGATGCAGTGGCAAGAATACTTCAGAAAGCGAGGGGTCTGGCAGGGCTGGGTTCGGGTTCTGTTCCAGCTGTTGCAGGGCGGTACGGTAATCGTCCAGGGCTTGCAGGCGCGCTGCGGGCAGGGCGTCGCCCTCGTCGGCAATGTCGTCGGCAGTGCGGGCAAACCGGTAAATGGCCTGTACGGCAGGTCGCAAGCGTTTGGGCAGCAGAATGGAAGCCACCGGGAAATTTTCGTAATGATCAACGCCCGTGTTCATGGATGATTGATAATTGCAGGTTGTTCGGGTAACCGAATTGTATATAACTGATTCAGACTCTTGTGTTGTCTTGTTTGGGAGAATGGTATGCCACGTCCGATATCCGTCGTCATTTCCAGTCAGGCGTTGCGGCATAATATCGATGCTGTCCTGCAGCATCTCGAATCCACCAGCCAGGAAGCGGGGGTTCCCCGTCCCAAGGCGTGGGCCGTCATCAAAGCCAATGCCTATGGTCATGGTGTTGAAATTGCGGTATCGGCGTTCGAGCATGCCGACGGGCTGGCCATGCTCGACTTTGACGAAGCCGTCAAATGTCGTGACGCTGGGTGGACCAAGCCAATACTGCTGCTCGAGGGGTTTTTCGAGCCCGCTGATCTTGAGCTTGTACAGGCACTGTCGCTCACGGTAGCCATCCATTCTCCCCACCAACTGGACATGCTGGAGCGTGCGCGCATTACCCGGCCCATCGATGTCTTCCTGAAAATGAACTCCGGCATGAATCGTCTGGGGTTTGCGCCAGCAGATTATGCCAGTGCATGGGCCAGAGCCGAGGCGCTGCGGGCCGAGAAAAAAATCGCTACCATCGGGAAAATGTCCCATTTCGCGCGGGCAGACGACGATGTCCTCGTTTCCCTGGAGCAAAAAAAGGTTTTCGAGCAAGCGTCACAAGGTCTGGGCGAGGGGCCTTTCAGCCTGTGCAACTCGGCTGGCATCTATCGACCCGAACTCTGGACATCCACTGCCGTCGCGGGTGAACAATGGGTACGGCCCGGCCTGTGTCTGTATGGTTGTTCGCCCTTGCCAGACCGCTCTGCCGTCAGTATTGATCTTCAACCCGTGCAGACACTGCAAGCCGAACTCCTCAGTGTCCGCGATATCTCGCCGGGCGAGGCTATTGGCTATGGCCATCTGTTTGTCGCCAGCGAGCCCATGCGCATGGGTGTGGTGGCCTGCGGGTATGGCGATGGCTACCCCAGGCTGATCGGTGCCAACACTCCGATCACGGTGGATGACGTCGCCACGCGCATTGTGGGACGGGTTTCCATGGACATGCTTACCGTAGATCTTACCGACATCCCCCAGGCGCAGCCCGGCTCGCGCGTCGTCATGTGGGGGGAGGGCGGCCCGTCCGTTGACGTTATTGCCGCCTGTGCCAACACTATCGGCTACGATCTGATGTGTACAGTGGCGCCTCGTGTGCCACGTATCATCACCTGACCAACCACGATTCGGATGCGGACATGAAGGACAAGTGTTTTCTGGTCACCGGCGCGACCCGGGGCATCGGATGGGCCATCAGCCAGCGTCTGGCTGATGAAGGCGCACATGTCGTCGGCATTGCCCGGCATGTGCACGACATCGACTTCCCCGGTTATGTGCACGCCTGTGATTTATCCAACGCTGGCGAGACTGAAGAACAGCTGCGGCTGATTCGCGAAAAATACCCCATTGATGGTGTCGTCAACAACGTCGGCCTGGTTCGGCCCGGTCCCATCGAGGAACTCGATCTGGGCGCCTTGTACGAAGTGTTTGATGTCAATGTCCGGGTGGCGGCTCAGGTGGTCAAGACCTTTGCGCCCGGCATGAAGGCGCGGCGCGAAGGGCGTATCATCAATATTGGCAGTCGCACGGCCCAGGGAGCCGTTGATCGCAGCAGCTACTCGGCGGCCAAGGCCGCCCTCAATGGCTTGACACGAACCTGGGCGCTGGAGCTTGCACCCCATGGCATTACCGTCAACACGGTGGCCCCCGGGCCCGTTGATACCGAGCTGTTTCGTGTCAACCACCCGCACGGCAGTGCAGCTGAAAAAGCCGCTCTGGCGGGCATTCCGTTGGGCCGGTTTGCGCAGCCGGCGGATGTTGCTGCCGCAGTGGTGTTTTTGCTTCGTGAAGAAGCCGGCTTCATCACGGGCCAGGTGCTCGGTGTCGATGGTGGTGGCACCATCGCTGGTCGCTGATCCATGGCCAAAAGCCGCAACCACTTCGTCTGCTCCGAATGCGGTGGCACCTGTCCCAAATGGGAAGGCCGCTGCCCCCATTGTGGTAGCTGGAATACCTTGCAGGAGACCGCACCGGCCGATACCGCGCATCGTTATGCGCCGCTGGCTGGCCAGAAGACACCGGTTCGCAATCTCAGTGATATTGAAGCCCGCGAGCAACCTCGCCAACCTACCGGCATGCCCGAATTCGACCGCGTGCTGGGCGGGGGCCTGGTCCCCGGCGCTGTGGTGCTGATTGGCGGTGATCCGGGCATTGGCAAGTCCACCCTGCAATTGCAGACACTGGCTGGCCTGGCCGATCAGGTCAACGTGCTTTACGTGACGGGCGAGGAATCCGCCGAGCAAGTTGCACTGCGGGCGCAGCGCCTGGGCGTGTCCACACAGTCCGTCAGGCTGCTTGCTGAAATCCGGCTGGAGTCCATTGTGGCCGCTTTGCAGTCCGAGCAGCCGCAGGTCGCCGTCATCGATTCTATCCAGACGCTGTACTCCGATACGCTCAGCGCAGCGCCGGGATCCGTCTCGCAAGTAAGGGAATGTGCTGCACAACTGACCCGACTGGCCAAGCAGACGGGGACCGCGCTGGTGTTCATTGGCCATGTCACCAAAGATGGTACGCTTGCCGGTCCGCGTGTGCTCGAACACATGGTAGATACCGTGCTTTACTTTGAAGGAGACTCCCAGTCTTCGTTCCGCCTGATCCGGGCCTTCAAGAACCGGTTTGGTGCTGTGAATGAGCTTGGGGTGTTCGCCATGACCGACACGGGTCTCA
>DATGUI010000036.1:0-2334 GCA_035301405.1 Burkholderiaceae bacterium | reverse complement strand
ACCAGTGCAAAATACAGGGTATCGGTACGATGAGCAGTGACCGATGCAGCGGAAGGAAAGAGTGAAAATCCCGAGCTCATGAGCGCCGCCCGCGTTGCAAGCGCCAGAAGACGATTCCCAGCACGAGTATCAGCACTATTCCAAATATTCGCACCAGACTCATTACCGCCAGGGTGTAGCGTCCCTTCACGGGATCATAGTGTGAACACATCAGGACAATACGCTCCGCAAGAGAACCCGTTCGTGACTCTGCCGCGTCAATCAGCGCCAACCGCAAGTCGCGCTGCCTGAAGCTGGCACCCGGAAAATATCTCGAGACCTTTCCTTCCGGTGTCAGGACCATAAACCCTGCCGGATGGCTGAACTGATCACTGCCTTCGTCGTACTCCCAGCCAAAACCGGCGTAGCGGGCCAGGCTGGCTATGGATTCATTTTTTCCAGTCAGAAAAAAGAAAGAATGTTGTGCTGTGGGCGTGGCCGCGTCCGCATTGTCCTCGGCGTAAACCGCAAACTGTCGGGCAGCGATTTCTGGTGTTTCACGTGGATCTATGCTGACCGCCACAATGCGATAGGGGAGATCAATCCCATGAATGGCTTGCAACAAGCTGGTCATGACGGTAGAGCACAAGGCAGGGCATTGATAGTAGCCAAGGATCAAGACAATCGGATCCGAACCAAAGAGATCCCCCAATCGCCGCTGCTTGCCATCCTGATCCGCAAACTTCAGTTGGGGTGGCAACTGGACACCCAGATTCTGCTTGAACTCAACAGGCGATTCCGGCATATCTGGCGCAACATCGCGCGTCCGGGTAACCGCAGCGTCCCCTGCTTGGGAACCCGCTTCAGATTCCTTGTCCTGATCATCTCCCTTCGACAGGCTGTCCATTGCCATTTCAATGGGAATGGCTGCAATGCCATTCTTGCGATCGACCCATTCATAACGACTCAACAAGGCGTCTTTCTCGGAAAGGTAGCGAGCCAGGTCGCGCTGGGGTGCCGTTTCCAGCCGGTCGGCATGAATATCTTCTGGCAGCTCCGGCCCGCCCGCCGTTGTGGACCGGACATCAAAGAGCGCAATCAGTGCAGCGGAAACAACAATAATCATGCCGATGACCGCCCACAGAAACACCAGGGCGCCTGCACCCTTTCGCGCATCTGGAATCTGCTTATCTTTTTTCTTCATGAGTCCTCCCGATATCGTGCGAGCCGGCTTCACTGCCAACAGACGGCAGCACCATCCAGGCCGTTTCAATGACGGCCATGAAGGCGATCAGGGCCGCAACCGCCTGCAGCCGTCGGGGATGCTGCTTTACGGACCGAAAGAGAAGCAGGAACAGGGGAATGAATAGTCCGAAGACAACAAGAATCAAGGCAAGGTAGCACCATGCCGTCTGTAAGCTCAGGACATACCAGCCAATCTCGTCAGGCAAGTTTTCTGCCCAGACGATCTGGAACTGGACCCAGGCAAGATAGGCCCACATCAGTGTGTATCCGAGCAACAGGTTTCCCAGATCACGGCGAACGGCCCTGGGGGCATACGGCGCAGCTTTCATGGTTGCCCAGGCCAGTCCAAGCTTGAGCTGGGCAACCAGCACAATCAGGCCGAAACCACTTGAATACCATTCGGGAGTCAGGGACATGATGAGATCGACCCCGAGAAGGGATGCAATCATCGCCCAGATCAGCAGTCCTATTGCAGCCAGTCCGTGTTTTCGTTCACTTGTTGCCCTTCGCCGCTGCGCCCATCCGGGAAACAGAAACATTGCACTATTCAACAGCAAGACATACAGCAACAGCCGGATGAATACAAAGCCCGGAGAAAACCAGGACATCTGAAAAGTGGGCTTGGCCGCGCCAGATGTCCACCCGGGTTCAGCCCATGGATAAAGCAGCGGCATGAACAAGGGCATGGCGAGCAGGGCGAGACTGAGAACAGGCCACCAGGAACGCACCTGGGCCAGATAGGGGCGAAGGACCTCTCCCCAGCGCCCCCCTCCTGTGAGGTCATGTATCCACAAGTTGGCTTGCGCCCCCAGTGCAAGCGAACAGGCCAGCCACCATAGAATCAGCGCCGCCAGGCTGGCCGGAGTCGGCCAGAGAAAGGCCGCTACCACGCACGGGATGGCACTTGCCAGGATCCATGGGACGCTGACCCTGCGGGTTTTCATGGCGAGGCTCCCCGTTCGTTCCCATGATTCAACTGCTCCACGGCTTGCCGGGCAATGGAGTCGGGCAAAGCGTCGACATGCGCATACTGACTGCGCTGCAGCGCCCGTATATAAGCCACAATCGCCCATCGGTCGGTGGGATCAATACGATCGCCATAAGCGTGCA
>DATGUI010000035.1:0-3225 GCA_035301405.1 Burkholderiaceae bacterium | reverse complement strand
CGCGCATGGAGTGGCGTTTCTAGCTTGAGAGAAGGATTCGCGGCTTGGCGGTGTTTCCGGCCTCGACCTGTCGGGTTCAATCTTCGATTGATCCCGATCTACGCGGGCGTAGCACATGCACATCTGTAGGTCGGGATCGGCCGCAAGGCCGAACCCGACGGGACAGCGCCGGTTCCGGCCACGGCGAGCTGGACATGACGGCCATTTCCAGCCTCGACATGTCGGGTTCAGCCTGCGGCTGATCCCGACCTACATGAGGTGTTGGGGGAATGGCGGGGATTCCGTGGTTTGTTGCGCGGAAGGAATTCTTTGCGCCATGGCTGTTGCCGGTGACCAGGCGAGCAGAATTGAACACTGCGCGGCTTCCACTGCAGAGCTTTTGGTTGCATATTGGCAGCACGGCATTCGTTGCATGCATTATATTGCAGCGGATTCTGGATGCGGCGTTCCGGTTGCCGCTGTTCGGGCATCCGCCCCTTTTGGTCACAGGAGAAAACATGAAACATTCGAAATGGCTACTCACTCTGATTTTTGTGCTCGTACCCGCTCTGGCCCTTGCCAGCGGCACGGCTGTCGTCGACCAGGAAGGGAACCTGGCAAATGTCGCCTGGACGGCCGATTCGGTCTACGTTGAAGAGGCGGATGCGGACAGCGATGCAGACGACTTCGAATACATGGTTCTGCGCGATGGCAGCCTGTATATGGTCGGCACAGAAGACGGCGAGCCGATGGTGCTGGACATGAGCGACATGATCGCCATGGCCATGGGCCTGGCCGCATCGTTTGGTGACGATGATGCTTCCGGGATGTCCTCCCTCGAGGACGAATTTCAGATTGAATCGATGGAGGCAACGGGCGAAAACCGGACAGTTGCGGGCATCGAGGGCGCAGTCTACGAGGCCACGATCACCGAATCGGATGGCGAGACGCAGACCTGGGAATTCGTCTTCACGGGTGATCCGCTGGCCGAGGAGATGACGCAGACGATTCTGACCGGACTCCTGCAAGCCCTCAGGCAGGAAGACGCTGCTGATTACCTACAGGCGCATATGCCGGACGACAAGCGCGGCGTGCTCATGGCGCGCGACGGCGATGGCACTGTCACAAAGCTGGATTCGATTTCAGGCGACGAGCCGGACGCTGACCTGTTCGAGCTGCCGGCCGAGCCGATGACTTTTGCCGACATGATGCGCCAGGCGATGCAGGAAGCAAATGAATGAGCCCATAGCAAGTCGCACATGACGCCCAATCAGGCCACCCGTCATGTCGCGTGTGATGCGGCATGGCGAGGCTTAAGCGTTTGCCTGTACATTTATCAATGAGATCCCGGATAATCGCTGCGCGATTTCCGGGATGACGAAGACGGGCGATGCTGTAGCACGAGATCCGACAGGGCGAGCAAAATTGAACACTTTCAATCTTTCGGATTGGTGCCAGTCCAGCATATCATCCGGTATATTCGGTTGGATCCGGAAACCATGACAAACGAGTACGCAGCAGGCGAACTCAAGAATGACTAAAGGGATGTGAGCCATGTGGGATTTCAAGGTAATGACGGCGCTGCGGCTGATGCTGCGTACACTGCCGTTCATCGTTCTGCGCATCCTGGTATACCTCGGTATCACTATCGGTTACGTGCTGGTCACCGGTATCGGCGCCGGCATCGGCTACGGCATAGGTCCGGTATTCGGTGACGGCGGACATGCCACCGGCGCAGCCTGGGGCGGCATCATCGGTTTCGGCGTCTTCGGCGCTTTCATGTACCTCATCCGCGAGTATCTGCTGTACATGGTCAAGGCCGGTCATATCGCCGTGCTGGTGAAACTGGTGGATGGGGAGACGCTGCCGGACGGCAAGTCCCAGCTCGGCTATGGCGCGGGCATCGTCAAGCAACGCGTCGTCTCGTCCAGTGTGTTGTTTGCCATCGACCAGCTCATCAAGGGCGTGGTCAAGGCCATCACCGGCATGGTGCGCGGCATTCTGCACCTGTTCCCCATTCCCGGCATCCAGCGGATCGCGGGACTCATCCACGCCTTTCTGCGTGTTTCGCTGGGCTTTGTCGATGAGCTGATCCTGGCACGCATGATCCGCACCGAATCGGAGGAGCCGTGGAATTCGGCCAAGGATTCGGTGATCCTGTACGGCCAAAACTACAAGGTGATGCTGAAGAACGCGGCCTGGCTGGCGCTGATCATCTATTTCCTGAGCTTCCTGGTGTTTCTGGTGATGCTGGTGCCGGCCGCGGCGATTGCCTACTTCATGCCGGGCACCCTGTCATTCGCCACATTTGTGTTCGCCGTGCTGCTGGCCTGGGGACTGAAGGCGGCGGTACTGGAGCCGTTTGCCCTCACCTGCATGATGCAGGTCTACTTCGATGTGGTCGCGGACCAGCAGCCCGATCCGGAGTGGGACGCCCATCTGGAAAAGATATCGAAGAAATTCCGCAAGCTGAAGGAGCGCGCCATGGGTGCCGCCTCCGGCGCGGGTGACGAGGACAATGTGCCACCAAGCACACCGAATCAAGCCACGTGACACCAAGCACACAGGATCTCAAACCAAATAACACCACGCATAACAGGGAGAGTCGAACCACAATCAGAAACCCACTAACCACAGACAACGCCGCAGACGGGGACACGAGCAAAAACATCTGGGGGCAGTGTCCTGCTGCAGACATCACTTCGGAGGTCATTACAGTTATGGCCAGACCCTTGCGCATTGAATTTCCGGGGCGTTCTATCACATCACGTCGCGGGGCGATCGACAGGAAGCAATTGCGAAGGACAATGTCGATCGTTTTCTTTTTGTACTGACACTGGCGCGTACCATCAGACAGTTCGACTGGCTGTGTCATGCCTACTGTCTGATGGACAACCATTATCACCTTGTGATCGAGACACAGAAACCCAATCTGGCGCAGGGCATGCGCCAGCTGAACGGGGTGTATACACAAGCGATGAATCGGCGCCATGGTCATACGGGCCACCTGTTTCAGGGACGTTACAAATCCATTCTGGTGGACAAGAATGCTTATTTTGCAGCGGTAATCCGGCATGCGGTGCTGAATCTGGTACGCACCGGCACGGTGGAAGACCCTGCAGACTGGCTCTGGAGCAGTCATCGGGCCACTGCCGGGCAGACAACGGTGCCGGACTGGCTGTCAACTGAAGCCGTGCTGAATATTTTCGAGCGGCAAGGAGACGCAGCATGCCGCCGCTATCGGGA
>DATGUI010000034.1:0-3688 GCA_035301405.1 Burkholderiaceae bacterium | reverse complement strand
CCTGCGACCAGATCAACCGCCTGGCATGCAGGCCGCGATCCTTGAGGAGCAGCACGATAAATGCCGCACACCCGATGAGGACGGCGGCAACCAGTATCCATACCAGTGGCCCCATCATTTCGTAGAAAACGGCCAACAGGATGAAGGGATCGAGCTCTTTCATGGTTTTTCCTTGATCTCCGGATGAGGCGGATTATTCAGGCATTGCCGCGCAGCATGCTGATATAGGTGGGCTTGAGTGCCATGGTTTTCATGACCCAGCTGATCCAGAGCTCTTCAAGCGGAGCAATAATGCCCGGAAACGAAGGCGTGAGATTGTCGTTGTAGTCGAATTCAATCAGCATGGCCTGTCCCAGGCGAGTAATGAGAGGGCAGGAGGTATAGCCTTCGTAGAGGGCGTCGGTGGGCTGGCCGGCCAGATCGGCAACAATGTGCGCTACCGCCACCGGTACCTGCCATTTGACACTGGCGGCCGTCTTGCCCTTGGGCACACCCGCTATGTCACCGACACCAAAGATATTTTGATAGCGCACGTGTCGCAGACTGCCGCGATCGACTTCCATCCAGCCCTCGGGCTGCCACTTGCCGGTTTGCCATGGCAGGGGACTGTCCAGGATGGCATCGGGCGCCTGCATGGGCGGGATGACGTGGACGAAGTCATAATCCTGTTCTTCCGTGCCGTTGGGCGTGGTGAATGTCAACCGCTTGCTGCCCGGATCAATCGCCGTAAGCACCCGATCGTATAGCGCCTGGATATTGCGTTCCTCAAACAGCATGCGGGTCTTTTCGGACACGATGGGCACACTGAACAGGGCCTGGTTGTTGGCGTTGTAAACGAGCTCGGCCTTGCCGCGATTGCCGCGCCGCTGCAGGTGGTCTTCAGTGATAAAGGTATATTTGAGAGGCGCTCCGGCGCATTTCATCTCGGTATTCGGACGGAGGAATACACCCCGGCCGCCGGTATCGGCAAAGTGCGACATGAGCTTCCAGGTCAGGGCGGCGGCTTCAGGTCCGTTATAGATGCCGCCAATGCCATGCTCTCCGATCAGGCCGGCATCCATGCCGTCTATGGCAGAATAATTCAACACCAGGCCCGTGGCGATAACGAGATAATCGTATTCAAGCGTTTGCCCTGTATCAGTCACCACCTTGCTGGCTTCGGGATCAAATTCGGCCACACTGGCCTGTAGCCACTCTACTCCCTTGGGAATGTATTCGCCTGTTGTCGACACGGTATAGGATGGCGGCTTGATGCCGCCGCCTACCAGGGTAAAGCCGGGCTGGTAATAGTGCTCGCGACGGGCATCGATGATGGTAATTTTGGCGCCATTGAGC
Source organism: Burkholderiaceae bacterium (assembly GCA_035301405.1). Classification (GTDB taxonomy): domain Bacteria; phylum Pseudomonadota; class Gammaproteobacteria; order Burkholderiales; family Burkholderiaceae_B; genus JAJYRX01. The sequence continues at coordinate 2,353 of DATGUI010000034.1, read as the reverse complement.
CGTGCTGCCAGGTGTGAAGCGGCTGTCAGGCCAGCAGCGCCCCCACCTGCAATGACAATACTCGCCTTGGTGGCAACCTTTTCCTTGCGAGACTGGGCCCGCGCGTTGATGGCCGTGCCGGTCAGTGCCGTGGCACCCAAGGCTGCCAACGCACGCCGACGCGCTGGTGAAACGGGCCCCGCCAACGCACTGCTTCGTGATGGTTTGTTGTGATGCATGGTGTCTCCCGGAGGCGTGTGCAGGGGCGCCTGCCACGATTGGTCACGATCACATTATATTATATTTGTAGATGTAAGAAAAGCTTGCACGGGACGAATGTGCCAAAAACCAATTCCGATCAAGCATGCCTTGTTTCTATTGCTGCGGTCTCAGGCGGCGCATGCCCAGATATTGCATGAGCAGCATGACCAGCACCACGCCAACAATGGGAAACATGGCGATGTTGATGGCTTTCCAGCCTGCGGTATTCAGCAGGTGGCCCGAACCGAAAGAAGCCACGGCTACGGTGCCGAACACGAGGAAGTCGTTGAGTGCCTGAACCTTGGTTCTTTCGCTGTCTTCATAGCAGTCCGTGACCATGGCGGTTGCTCCGATAAAGCCGAAGTTCCAGCCTATGCCCAGCAAAATCAGCGAGCCCCAGAACTCGGGTATGCCCGTGCCCATGATGGCGACAACGGCCGAAGCGGCAATCAGGAGCAACCCGGCAGCCGTCATGGTTGCCTTGCCATAAGCCTGAATCAGCCGGCCGGTAATGAAGCTGGGAGCAAACATGGCCAGCACGTGCCACTGAATACCCAGGGCAGCATTGTCTACGCTGTGCCCCATCTGCACCATGGCCATGGGCGCTGCGGTCATGATGAAGCTCATGAGACCAAAGGACACGACGCCGGCCGTGGCAGCAACAATGAATGACCAGGATCGGGCAATTTCCCCCAACGGTCTGCCCGAGTCGGTTTCACTGTCGGCTTGCTGCGCCGGCATGCGCAACAACAGCACAACAGGTATGGCCAGCAAGGCCAGGGCAGCCTGGCTGTAAAAGCTGCCGGCAAAGGGTGTGCCAGGAAGCAGGTCGCGCGTCCAGATGACGACCTGAGGGCCGATGATGGCGGCAATCAGGCCGCCCACCATGATGAGGGAGATGGCACGGGGGCGTGCCGCCACACTGACGGCATCAGCCGCGGCAAAGCGATAACTTTGCACGCAGGCACCATAGAATCCGGCCAGCGCCACGCCCAGGCAGAAGTCCACAAAACTGCCCTGGGAAATGCCCCACGCTGCCCACAGCCCTGAAAACAGCCCGGCCATGGCGCCAATCAGATAGGCCATGCGCCGGCCCAGACGCCGGATGAGGATGGCAGCGGGAATGGTGGAAAGTGCCACCCCGGCCTGATACAGACTGACCGGCAAGGTGGACAGTGCGGGATTGCCGGACAGGCTCTGGCCCACAATACCGCCAAGGGAAATGATGATGGGTGGCGAGGCAGCCCCAAGTGATTGGGCCAGAACCAGTAGCCACAGATTGCGTTTCTGGACGGTTTCAGTCATGAATTTGCACAAATAAAAGGCCCCGCTTGTCGGTGCGGGGCCAGAGCGGGTGATGACAAATCGTTATGCGTTTTTTGGTGGAAACCAGTTATACCACATGCCATATACCCAGCAGGCGGCACAAAAAGCAATGGCCCATTCAAGCGTGGTGAAGATCAGCAGGGCGATGATGGGGATTTTCCAGATGCCTGCACCAAACGCGTAGGCAACGACCGAAACGGTGGACGCAATGAACAGCACCTTGTTGGCGAACATTCTTGCGCCGGGGTTTTCTTTTTTTCCACCCCACCCTGCGGACTCGAACAATTTGGCCCACATGCGATGTGAGGGACACTTGTAGTGCCCGCCAAACCCACGAACCAGCCCCTGCACGGCGAGGATGATCATCAGCCAGGGTGACCATACCAAGGCAGCCCCTGCCACCAGAAAAGCAACAAAGGCTTCCCAGCGGGTCACATTGGACCAAACTGGAGGGACATCAAATCTAAGCATGGCTGCTTCCTCATACAAGAATATTACAATATTGTATTATAATATATCTTATATGAATTTGAAGCAAGCCTTTTAATGACAGGTTGTACGCAAGGTGATCAGGCCTCCCTTTTTGCTCGCCTCAAAGATGCGCTGGACGCGATCCTGCCACAAGCGCATGAAATCATTTTTCTGGTGGGCCGCAGCCAGGGGTGTCTGGATGGCATGGCGAAGCGCCGGGAACATGTCGGGCGATGGCGGAACACTGCTGGCATCATAGCTGGCAACAATAGCTTCGTCCGTGTCCACCCGCCGGAACATGATGTCACCATCAAAT
>DATGUI010000033.1:0-4377 GCA_035301405.1 Burkholderiaceae bacterium | reverse complement strand
ATTGCGATCATCAGCGCTTGGACGCCATTGGCGCATCCGGCCATTGCCCAGCGCTGGTTCAGCCTGCCTAACCTGTTCTGGTTGGCGCCGGTGCCGGCTCTGGTGCTGGTGGTGGTGTGGATGCTGCTGCGTTCGCTTCGTCGCCAGCCCCATGCTGCACCGTTTGTGCTCACCCTGGCTCTGGTGTTTTTGGGATACAGCGGTCTGGGCATCAGCGTATGGCCCAACATTGTCCCGCCCGGTATCACCATCTGGGATGCTGCTGGACCCGCATCAAGCCAGGCATTTACGCTGGTGGGTGCGTTGCTGGTCATTCCGGTCATCCTGCTGTATACCGGCTGGGCCTATTATGTTTTTCGGGGCAAGACAGCCACCGACGAAGGCTATCAGTAATGAACAATCCTGCTGGCAGACGCTTTCTGCATTGGGGCCGCCGAGTTGGCTGGATGCTGGTGCTGTGGGCACTCAGTGTTGCCGTGCTGGGCGCGGTGGCCTATGTGATCAGAGTTGTCATGGATATGGCCGGGCTGACGGTTTAAGAACGATCTGACGCAGCATGCGCCATACCGCCGGAAATCAGCCGGCGATGACGAGGGCCGCCCGTCGGGACCGGCCCCGCCATGGTCACACTACCATCAGGCGACAGACAGATTGACGTTGATATTGTTTTGCGTGGCGTTTGAGTAGGGACACACCACATTGGCCTGCTGGACCAGATCTTGGAGGGTGTCCTTGTCGACGCCTGCCGCAGTAATGGTCAGGTCGGCAGTCAGGCCAAAGCCGGTGTCGATGGGACCAATGCCAATTTCTGCCTGGACGCTGGTGTTGTCGGGCAGATTAACGTCTGCCTTGCCGGCAACCAGTTTGAGCGCTCCCAGAAAACAGGCTGCGTAGCCGCAGGCAAACAGCTGCTCGGGGTTGGTGCCGGAGCCGCCTCCGCCACCCAGTTCGGTAGGGGTGGACAAGTCAACAGACAGGCGCCCGTCGTCGGTATGGGCCGTGCCTTCACGGCCACCGGTTGCCGTAGCGCGGGCAGTGTATAAAACCTTTTCTGGGGACATACTGGCCTCCTGAGCAAGAGAAACAAGACAGACAGGGGGCACGTCAGTGTCGCGCCCTGCCGCTGTCGTTCATTCTAGTCCTGAATCTCGTGATTGGCCCGAAGCGTTTGGAATCGATGCATCCGGTCTTATATGGTTGCTGTCCGTCGGTCAATGGGCGTTTGTCCCCCCTTTCCGAACGGACGAGACCGCCAGCATCGGGTCTGCATGAGGTTTTCAGCAATAACCACTACCTGACGGCAATTTCCATGAGAATCCATGCAACTGCACTCGTTTTGATCATTGCGTCCTTTGCGGCGGGGCTGGCAGAATCCATGGCTTCGCAGGGTGGCATTGCTGCCCCGTTTTTTGGCGTGTCAGTGATGCCGTCAGGTCAGCCGTGGCAGCACTACATTGGCCAGAAATACGCAAACTGCCGTGCCACTCACCAGGCTCAGAAAGATATTGTGTCGCCAGCGGTGGACCATGACGGTCATCACGATGCCCGTGCCCTGTGCGATGACATCAGCCGTGTTGGCCAGATCAATGCGGCTCAGGGCATAAACGGCCAGAATAGTGGTGATTCCCAGTGGCATCCATACATTCAGATCCCTGAGCAATGATGAACGCCTGATCAGGTTCTTGATGGCAAAGGGTGCTGCGCGCAGCATGAGCGTAATGGCCGCGGCCGTGGCCAGTGCTGCTGCCATGTAGGCCCAGTCAAACATGATTGTGCAAGCGGGTCTTTGCCCGACTGCGTTGCACGCCGTGCCGGATCACGGCGGCCAGGCAAAACCCGGTCATGGCAACCATCAGCATGGCGTTTGCTGCAAACAGCAGCGCCAGGGCGGCCATGCCCAGCGATAGGGTGACCGTCAGGTTGTCGGGCTGGCGCCGATAGGCATCCATGGCCAGAACAACAAACAGGGCAGTCAGGATAAAATCCAGTCCCTTGATGTCAGCCAGGAAGGCGGCGCCGATAATGGCCCCGCTGGTGCCACCACCGACCCATGACAGATACAGGCCAACCTGTGTCCACAGGATGCGTGCGCTAGGAAGGGTTTCGGGATCATGATGGGACAACAGCGCATAGGCCTCGTCAGTGAGTGCAAAAACACTGTATGCCTTGCCCCACCGGCGTACCCGGTGCAGGGGAAAGGCCAGCCCGTAGAAGACGTGACGGGAATTGACCAGCAAGGTGGTCAGGGCAATGACGGAGATGGGTGCTGCCGTGGCCAGCATGCCAATCAGCAGAAACTCTACCGAGCCGGCATAGATCGTGCCCGAGATGACAGGAGCCAGCCACCACGGCAGATCATGACTCGTGACCAGCACGCCCAGCCCCACTCCCAGTGTAAACATCCCCAGCCAGACCGCGCCGGCATCACGAGCGGCGGCACGAAACGGGCTGTCTTTCAGCATGACAGCGGCCTCTCGATACAAGCAGAGCCTGCGGCAGAACCGGGCATAATGGAACTTTTCAGCGGCATTGAATCCAGATGGAGAAGTACGTGGGCAGGGCCGATATAATGACTGCCAGGCCAGCATTATAGGAACTGGATCGGGCGAGGCAACGGCAGGCACCGTTCCATCCTCGGTGACCATGGAATCGTTGATGTCGGGCAGTTTGGACGTGCAGGGATGAGTGAGGCGTCAATATGGGTTACTTGCTGGTTTTTCTTGGGGGTGGGCTGGGTTCGGCCTTGCGACACGGTGTAAACGCCGTGACGGCAAGGCTCTGGATTACCCAGTATCCGGTTGCGACGTTGTGTGTCAACGTTCTCGGCTCATTTGCCATGGGGGCACTCGTGGAGTATCTGGGCATGAAAAGCGGCTTGTCCCAGCAGCTCAGGCTGTTTCTCGCCACCGGCGTCCTGGGTGGCTTCACCACATTTTCAACGTTTTCGCTGGAAATTGCCGCACTGGGTTCCCGTGGAGAAATGGTGTGGGCAGGCTTGTACGTTCTGGCCTCCCTTGTTCTTGGCGTAGCGGGAATATACGCTGGCATGGCGTTGGTGCGGTGGACGGCCTGACAAACTCCTGGACAAAACATTAATGCATACGGTGAATTCATTGACTCCTCAACAACTGCTTGATCACATGGACAGCGGCGCGCTCTGGCCGCCGGTGTCCAATGCCCACCCCGCACGCGACCTTGGCGAGGCCTATCGCATTGCGCGAAAGGTAGACCGCCTGCGCAAGCAGCGCGGCGAACAGACGCGAGGCTACAAGATCGGCTTCACCAACATTGACATGTGGGCGCGCTACGGCGTTACCGCACCAATCTGGGGCCGCATGTGGGACACTACCGTCAGTGACACCGATGCACGTGGTGATGCACACATCAATTTGCATGGCCTGTGTCAGCCGCGCATCGAGCCTGAAGTCGTATTCGGCTTGCGGGCGGCGCCGCTGGGTACCGATCCGCAAGACCTGTACGAGGCCATCGATTGGGTTGCGCCGGGTTTTGAGTTCGTGCAATCGCATTGTCCGGATTGGCGCTTTACAGCGGATCAGACCATTGTTGACGGAGGATTGCACGGCCGATTGATTATCGGACCACGCCATCGGGTGGCGGACTTGGCACCTGATGCGGCAGCGCTGCAGGCTGCCCTGGCTGCGCTGGACATGACGCTGTCACGCGATGGTACGGTGGTAGACACAGGCAGCGGCGCCAAAGTCCTGGGCAACCCGCTGCTGGCGCTGGGCCATTTGGTACAGGGACTGTCGGAAGACACGAAAGCAACGCCATTGACAGGTGGTGATATCGTGACCACAGGCACGCTGACTGACGCCTGGCCGGTGGAACCCGGGCAGAACTGGGTGGCGCATTATCCGGGCCTGTGGCCCGACCTGTCTGTTTCTACCATGGTTGCGGACCGGATATCGTATTCTGATGAGGCTGGCGGCGGGGAATCAAGATCTAACTGACATGGGCAGGCAGCTCAAAACAATCCACAAAAACTTTGGCAACAGCCCGATCGCCCTTCAGGGTCAACAGGCCTTGTCTTTCCAGGGCCTCGAGCGGCTGCTTGCCGTATACCAATCGTACAAATGACGTTGTGTCGGTATCAAACTCGATATCGACGACATCTGGCTTGCCCCGCCTGATGTGCAAATTGCTGCCAGAAAGTTCGCTGATAAACATGTCGCGCCCAAAACGAAAACCTGCGGTCATGGGTGGTGCACTGTGATCAGGCCGCAGCATGGCACGCAACGAGAGCATGGCTGAAACCGGCGTCAGAGGGAGCGTTGGATCGTGCAGGGGAGAGCGCAGTGCCCAACGGCTCATGGCCTGAAAAATGGGCTCGGCCTCATGGCCCCACGGGGTGAGTTC
>DATGUI010000032.1:0-2895 GCA_035301405.1 Burkholderiaceae bacterium | reverse complement strand
TGGATTGCAGACGCAGCTCGCCGCTGGCAATCCTGGGCAGCCATTTCTTTTTCTGCTCGGTCGAGCCATGGCGCAGCACGGTACCCATGTTGTACATCTGCCCGTGGCAGACTCCCGAGTTGCCGCCCGAGCGATTGATTTCTTCCATGATGACGGACGCTTCCGTCAGGCCCAGGCCCGAACCCCCATACTCTTCGGGAATCAGTGCGGCCAGCCAGCCGGCTTCGGTCAGCGCCTGTACAAACGCTTCCGGATAGCCGCGCTCTTCGTCAATGCGCTGGAAGTAGGCATCATCAAACTGCGCGCACAGATCGCGCACGGCTTCACGAATGTCCTGATATTTTTCTGAATCACTAACCATGATTATCCCTTGTTGCCTTGATTGAACACCCTGGGGGGGCTGCTGTGTCGAGCATCAAGCCTGACCGATTATGCGCAAGTTGACAATCTCTATTTGGCAAATATTGGCTTAATGCCAGGTTAATCGGCCCCTTCGGCGTTGGGCGCGACGGTTGCATCCGCCTCCAGAACGCCAAGAAACGCCTGAACATAACCCGGCAGCTCTGCCGCATCCTGGACGCAGATGTGAAGCTTGCGCAATGCCCAGTCATCTTTCAGGTTCAGAATTTTCAGGGGCTGTTCGCTGGCATAGCGACGGGCGGCCGACTCGGGAATGACACCGACGCCCGCCTGGGCGGATATGAGACGACAACAGGTCTCAAAGTTGCCGACCTCTACCCGTCGTTTGAAGAGACGACCGGCATCTTCTGCCGCTTGCAGGAGAAACGAATAAATGGCGCTGCTTTCCGGCAGACAGACAAAATCGTAATCCAGCGTATCCACGAAAGCATGCTTGCCGGATTCAGCCAGGGGGTGAGTCTCGTGTGTCACCAGCACCAGCCGGTCCGTGCGATAGGGAAGAAATCGCAGCCCCTGGCCGCCGCTGTCCAGCGCACCAATGCCCACATCGGCATCTCCGGCGGCCACCGTGCGGACCACATCATGGCTGAGGCGTTCTCTGAGCTCGATATTGACATCCGGGTGGGCAACCAGATAGCGCTCCAGCGCCGGAGGCATGAATTCATTCATGGCCGTGGTGTTGGCCACCACCCGCATCAGCCCCTTGAGGCCCTGGGCGTAATCCTGCATGTCGCTGTGCAGGTGCTGCAACTGGCGCAGCACCTTGCGGGCATGCTTGACAAACGCCATGCCGGAAGGGGTGAGGCGTACCCCCTGACTGGTGCGAAACAGCAACTGCGTTCCCAGATGAAACTCCAGGTTCTTGACGCGGTTGCTGGCGGCAGGCAGGGACAGGTGCGTCAACGTGGCTCCGCCGGTGAGGCTGTTTGCACTGGCCACGTGTACCATCAGCTGCATGTCGGTCAGGTCAATGTGCGTGGCCATGGCGTGTCATACCCTTGCAAAAGATTAAAGGCGGGCCTAAGCAAACAGTAATAGGCAAAATGGAGAAGACCGTGTAAAACTGACTGGCAGGGCAGCCGTCAGGCAGTCTGCCCTGCCCCTTTTCGCGTAACGTGTATTTTAGTGGAGCGACCATGCAAGACCTTAGCGCCACCCTGGCCAGATTTGCTGCCGAACTGACGTATGATGCCATTCCCGAGGCGGTCAGCCGGCGTACCGAAGACCTGCTTCTGGATACCCTGGGGTCCATTTTAGCGGGTGCAGGCGAGCGCCCCGTACAGACACTGAATGCCTACGCACAAACCATGGGGCCTGCCGCCGGTCCTGCCCAGAACCTGGTATCCCGCCGCGACACCAGCCCGCTGTTTGCCGCCATGGTCAATGCCGCCGCCGCGCATATGGTCGAACAGGACGACGTTCACAACGGTTCGGTGTTCCATCCGGCTGCCGTCGTGTTCCCGCCCGCCATGGCAGCCGCACAGGCGCTGGGCTGCTCGGGCAAGGACTTGATCGTGGCCTCGGTGGCCGGCTACGAAGTGGGCATCCGTATCGGAGAATACCTGGGCCGCAGCCACTACCGGATTTTTCATACCACCGGTACGGCAGGCACGCTGGCCGCGGCCGTGGCAACCGGCAGGCTGCTGCAGCTGGATGCCGGGCAAATGCTGCATGCCCTGGGCTCGGCCGGTACCCAGGCTGCCGGCCTGTGGGAGTTTCTGCGCGACGGGGCCGACTCCAAGCAGCTTCATACTGCCAAGGCGGCAGCAGACGGCCTCATGGCTGCCTGGCTGGCCAAAGATGGCTTCACCGGCGCCAGCCACATCCTGGAAGGGCCACAGGGCATGGCGGCAGGCATGTCGCAAGATGCCGACCCCCAGCGTCTGATCGATGGGCTGGGAAGCCGCTGGACGGTGCTGGAGACCTCTTTCAAGTACCACGCTTCGTGCCGGCACACGCACCCCGCCGCCGATGCCTTGCTGGCAGTCATGCAGGAGCACGATCTTGTCATGGCCGATATCCAGTCCGTGACCGCCCATGTGCATCAGGGTGCCATTGATGTCCTGGGGCCAGTCACCCAGCCCCATACCGTCCACCAGTCCAAGTTTTCCATGGGTACGGTACTGGCCCTGATCGCCATGCATGGGCGTGCCGGACTGCTCGAGTTTGACAATGATTTCCAGCATCCGGATGTGGTCAAATTCCGGGATAGCGTCCGCATGGTGCTTGACCCGGAAGTGGACCAGGCCTATCCGGTACGCTGGCTGGGCCGCGTCACGGTGGAGACGGTCGATGGCCGTTCGCTCAAGGGCCGGGTTGATGTGCCCAAGGGGGACCCCGACAACACGCTGAGCCGAGCCGAGATCGAAGACAAGGTCAGCCGCCTGGTCCAGGCCCGGGACGCCGCCACCTCCCAACAGCTGCAGAAATTGATTGCCAGCGTGTGGCATCTGGCCGAAAAAGAAAAAATCAGCG
>DATGUI010000031.1:0-2019 GCA_035301405.1 Burkholderiaceae bacterium | reverse complement strand
GGCCGGGCGAATTTCTCGGCACACGTCAGTCAGGGCAATATCCGCTGCGCTTCGCGCACCCCGATGACGATGCCGATCTGGTCGAGTCGGCTCGCCAGGCAGCAATGGCGTTGCGCGAACACCATCCGGACAGCGCACGATTGCATGTCCAGCGGTGGATGCGCGGCAAACAGGACTTTTTGCGTAGTTGAAATCATGACACTTACTGAACTCAAATACATCGTGGCGGTGGCGCGTGAACGCCACTTCGGCCGTGCAGCCGATGCCTGCTTTGTCAGTCAGCCCACCCTGTCCGTGGCCGTGCGCAAGCTTGAAGATGAACTGGGCGTGGTGATCTTCGAAAGGGGCAGTGCCGAAATCGGCATCACCCCCATCGGCCTGGCTATTGTCCAGCAGGCACAACGGGTGCTCGAGGAAAGCGCCAACCTGATCGAAATGGCCAGACAAGGACATGATCCCCTGTCTGGCCCGCTGCGTGTCGGTGTCATCCATACCATTGGCCCCTATCTGTTGCCCAGGCTGGTGCCTGCACAGATCCAGCAGACACCACAGATGCCCCTGCTGCTGCAGGAAAATTTCACGGACAAACTCCTCGAACTGCTCCGCCAGGGAGAAATTGATTGCGCCATCGTGGCGCTTCCGCTTCCCGACAGCGGCTTTGCCATGCAGGTCCTCTATGATGAGCCCTTCATGGTGGCCTTGCCGGAACATCATCCCTGGGCGCAACGTCCGGAAATTGCCGCTGAAGAACTCAAGAACGAGACCATGCTCTTGCTGGGTACCGGACACTGTTTTCGTGATCAGGTTCTTGAGGTGTGCCCCGATCTTTCGCGCTATTCGGCCACCAGCGAAGGCATACAGCGCACGGTCGAAGGCTCGTCCCTGGAAACCATCCGTCATATGGTGGCTGCCGGCATTGGCATCACCGTCATGCCCAAGAGTTCCATTACCGTATCGGGTGCCGAGAACGCATTGCTGTCCTACGTGCCGTTCACACGGCCGGTGCCCGACAGAAGGGTGGTGCTGATATGGCGCAAGAGCTTTCCGCGCGTCGCCGCCATCGAGGCACTGGCCAAGGCCATTCGCAGCTGTAATCTGCCGGGCATCGAGTACCTCCCGGGCGATGCCACCGAGGCGTTGCCAGCCTGAGCCGCGCGAGCCGCATGGGCAAAAACCCTGAGCCGCTTCAACACGCTGCAGGCCGGTTTATGGTGTATGCTTTACCAGATATTTCACGGAGGATTACTAATGACTAAATTCACACCCATTGCCGCCGCTGTCGGTCTTGCAACCGGCATGCTCCTCTCAGCCAATGCGGCGGCAGACACCATCAAGATCGGTATCGCCGGTCCGTTTACCGGTGCGCTTACCCAATATGGCACCATGGTCAAGGAAGGTGTTGATACGGCCATTGAACTCATCAATGCCGATGGCGGTGTGCTGGGCAAACAGCTTGAAGCTGTCGTCGTGGACGACGCCTGCGAACCCAAGCAGGGCCCGGTCGTGGCCAACCGCATGGTCAATGATGGCATCAACTACGTGGTCGGTCACGTCTGTTCTGGTGCAACCATTGCTGCCACCAACATCTACGATGATGAAGGCGTCGTCATGATCTCGCCTTCCGCCACTGCCCCTGATGTCACCGAAGGCAAGGGCTATCATTTCATCTTCCGCACCATTGGTCGCGATGACCAGCAAGGCCCGGCAGCGGCCGAATACATCATCAACAATGTCAAGCCCGAGCTGGTGGCCGTTGTCCACGACAAGCAGTCCTATGGCCAGGGTATTGCTGCGGCCGTGCGCGACGACCTCCAGGCAGCAGACATTGACATCGCCTTCTTCGAGGGCATCAACGCCGGCGATACGGATTACTCCGCTGTCATCACCAAGATCAAGAGTTCCGGCGCAGATTTTGTTTACTACGGTGGTTACCACCCCGAAATGGGCCTGCTGCTCAGACAAGGGGCCGAGCAAGGCCTGGAAGCCACCTTCATGGGTCCTGAAGGCGTAGGCAACCCC
>DATGUI010000030.1:0-16188 GCA_035301405.1 Burkholderiaceae bacterium | reverse complement strand
GCCTGTCACCTTGAAGAATTGTCGCCGGTTCAGATTGAGCATGGCGTCCTCCGGGTGAAGTGAGTTCATTTGAGGAATACCTGCAAGCTCCCCCAGTGCGATTCCAGTATAGAAGCCTGACCACGCAAACCGAACTTCGGGATAACCCTGAAATCAGCGGGGTATTGTCATTATTTGTAGCGTTTCAAGCATTTTGTCATCAGGATGTAGCCAGATAATCCGGATGAGCATAGACCGTAAACCCATTGCCACGCGCAAATCCTGCCAGCATGATATTGAGGTCCGTCGCCATGCGCACGGCAAACGATGTAGGCGCCGATACGGCCACAACAGCCGATACGCCTGCCGCTGCCGTCTTCTGGACGATTTCAAAACTGGCCCGGCTGGAGACCACGACAAACCCTTGTGCCGGATCAAGACCTGCCTGATGCAGCTGGCCAACCACCTTGTCCACTGCGTTATGGCGACCCACATCTTCACGCACAATGAGCAACTCGCCTTCCAGCGTGGCCCAGGCCGCAGCGTGCGTGGCCCCTGTTCGCCGTCGCAACGGCTGTTTGCCATCCATGGACTCCAGTGCCATTGCAATGCTGGACGAATTGAGAAAACCGCTGCGTTCCGGCAAGGCAGGCAGGTCACGCTGGACATCATCCAGCGATTCTATTCCGCACAGGCCACAGCCGGTTCGCCCCGCCAGGCTGCGCCGGCGGATGCGCAAGCCATGCAGGCACGAACTGGCAATGGTCAGCTGCATGACCATGCCATTATCACGTTCTGACATGTCTATGGCGTAGATATCGTCCACGGAACGCACAATGCCTTCGGTCAGGGAAAAGCCCCTGGCGAAATCGTCAAGGTCGTGGGGAGTGGCCAGAACCGTTGCATGCGACAGCCCGTTGTACTCGAGCACAACCGGCACTTCCATGGCCAGCTCGTCAGGCTCGATGCGCACCGGGTCGCCCGGATGCTGGCGATGCACCGTATGGGTAGCGTAGCCCGCTGCGATGACAGAAGAAGGATAGTCGTGGGGCACCATGCGCTGTGGCCAAAGAGCTGGCCATTCTGTGTTGGACAGGCACCAGGGAAGGTGTATCGCAACCTTTATTGGCACCATGACAGATCGAAGGTCCGACGTACCACAACATGTGGTGGCGCGCCCGCCAGGAATCGAACCTGGATCTAGAGCTTCGGAGACTCTTATTCTATCCGTTGAACTACGGGCGCGTGCAACACACAATTGTAGCGTGTTTTCACCCATAGGCAGCGAGCCCGCATGGTGGTTATAATTGAGCGCTTGAGGCTGTACGCTTAATTTGGTGCGTAGCCTGGCGCAGTGCGCCCGCTTACAAATGTCTAACGCCGGCCCTCAGGTTCCGGATTGCGCAGGATTCGATTATGCAAAACAAGGTAGAACCCGTAGAAGACACTTCGACTGCACCCCAAGGCCTGATCAAGACGCCCAAACAGCTGATGATCACCGTCGTCCTGGCCTTTGTCATTCCCATTTCCATCATTATCCTGCTGGTCAATCTGGCCTCGTTCAGTTCTTCCATGGGTGCCGGCAGCTCGGCACAAACATCCGAAGCCATTGCCGAGCGTATCCAGCCTGTAGCGAGCTTCAAGCTCGTTGATGCTGACACCCCCGAGGAATCCCTCACCGGTGAAGAGGTCTACAAGGCTACCTGTGCCTCGTGCCATGGCGCAGGCGTGGCCGGGGCACCCACATTCGGGGATGCCGACGACTGGGCACCCCTCATTGACGACGGCCTGGATGCCATGGTCAAGATTGCCATCGAAGGCAAGGGCGCCATGCCACCTCGCGGGGGCAACAGCAATCTCAGTGACCACGAGGTCACGCTCGCCGTGGTTTACATGGCCAACGAGGCCGGCGGATCATTCGATGAACCCACCGATGACGGCAACGGCGCCGCTGCCTCTGACGACACCGACGATACCGCCGCTGCAGAAGCTGACGATGCTGATGAAGCTGACGAGGCGGACGAAGCCGATACCCAGGCAGCAGACACAGAGGACAAGGCCACCGACAGCGCTGACGACAGTGCCGATCAAGCCGCCAGCGACAATGGCGAGGAAGACACTGACGAAGCCGCCTCCGACGAGGACGATTCGGCAGCCGACAATGGTGAAGAAGACAGTGCAGAGGCAGCCAGCGAAGAAACAGCCGAGCTGGATCCTGCCGGGCAGAAGCTTTACGATTCGGTCTGCTTCACCTGTCACACGGCAGGCGTGGCCGGTGCACCAAAAATTGGTGACCAGTCCGACTGGGATCCCTACATAGAAACCGGCATGGAAGCCATGGTAGAGAATGCCATCAAGGGTGTGGGTGCCATGCCGCCACGCGGTGGCAGCTCGGCCAGCGACGAAGAAATCGAAGCCGCCATTGAATACATCCTGAGTACGCTGGACTAAAACGCACAAAGCGCGCTGCAGCAGGCTGTCCAAGCCTGGTGCCGCCAGCCCAGGCTCAGCCGCCATCAGGGTAAACCCTGGTATTAACCTAGGGTTTACCCTATAATGTTGCCTGTCTCCACCCTAACTGACAGGTAACTTCATTGACTGAACAAACACTCCACCAAGACGCCATTCTCAACGATTCCCTTGAGCGGGACATCATGCATGCACGGCTGAACAACGGCCAGACGATATCGTTTGTACAATTTCTGCGACACACGCTACGCCTGATTGGTCGTGGTCTTGTCAAGACCGTTCATTTTGCCGGTGAGCTCGCTGAAGACATTGCTCGCGCCCGTGCAGCAAGCGAGCGCTTCTCGCGCAGCTGGTGGTAGGCATCGCGGCAGTACGGCACGTGCTGCGACCAATCATTCCTTGTTCAACAAGCCCTTGAGTCTGTCCAGTCTATCCCGGGGACTCAGTCCTGCATAGTCGTCCACCTCGTCAACCCGGCTGGCATCCAGCTTCATTTCTGCGATGAACCTTGAAGGCTCGCAACTGACTTCCTCGCGGCCCCTGCGCCGGCGCTCGCACCAGCTTATGTGCAGACTGCGCTGTGCGCGGGTAATGCCTACATACATCAGCCGCCTTTCTTCCTGTATCCGCAGCTGCTCCAGTTCTTCGAGCTGATCAATCTCTGAATCCTCCCCTCCCTGGCCGGCATGGGGCAACATGCCTTCTTCAACACCGATCAGGTAGACATGGGGATATTCCAGTCCCTTGGATGCGTGTAATGTCGACAGACGGACGGCGTCCGGATCATCTTCGTCCTGCCGCTCCAGCATGGTAATCAGTGCGACATGCTGGGCCAGCTCGGGCAGGTTCATGGATTCCTGCCTTGCCTTGTTCCCCAGCCAATCCACGAGCTCTTGCACATGCTGCCAGCGCTTGCTCGCCGGTTTGGCATCCAGCGTATCCCAAAGCCAGTCTTCGTAGCGGATGTCTTCCAGCAAGTCGTGCAGGATGCGTGCCGGGGAGTCCTCCGTCATGCCGTCTGCCCCGAGGGGTTCGTCTGTCGGCATGATGCCTCCCCGGGGCAGCTCAAGGGCCTGCTGCGCGGGCTGAACCGCCGACGCCCGGGCATACCCGTACGCTCGCTCCTTGAACTGCTCGACCCACACCACAAAGTCCACCAGGGCACGCTGCGATCGTGCTGCAAGCAGAGAGGTTTCCTGGATGCTGGAAGCAGCTTCAAACATGGAGCACTGCTGCTGGCTGGCGTATTCACCCAACACTTTCAGGGAAGTCTGGCCGACCCCGCGCGGCGGCGTCGTCAGGGCACGGATAAAAGCTGCATCATCCGAATCATTGACCAGCAGCCGCAAATAGGCCATCACATCGCGGATCTCGGCACGATCAAAGAAGCTCTGTCCCCCGGCCACCACGTAAGGAATGCGCAAGGATCGCAAAGCTTGCTCCAGCACACGTGCCTGATGATTGCTGCGGTAGAGCACGGCAAAATCACGCCATTGTGCCTGTCGGTCAAACCGGGCGGCGGAGAGCCGCATGGCTATCGATTCCGCCTCGGCACGATCGGATGCCATGGGCGTGACCTGAATGGACTCTCCAACGCCAAGATCAGACCACAGCTGTTTGTCGAACGCCTTGGGATTTTGTGAAATCACATGGTTGGCTGCAGTCAGAATGCGCTGCACGGAACGGTAGTTCTGCTCCAGCTTGATCACTTTGATGCCGGGATAGTCGTCGGTGAGGCGCATCAGATTTTTGACGGTGGCGCCCCGCCACGCGTAGATCGCCTGATCGTCATCACCCACCGCCGTGAACATGGCGCGCTTGCCGACCAGGGCTTGTACAAATTGGTACTGGCAGGGGTTGGTGTCCTGGTATTCATCCACCAGCAAATAATGCACACGCGTTTGCCAGCGCCGGGCAATGTCCGGGTTGCCAAGCAGCAATTCGGTAGGCAACCGTATCAGATCATCAAAGTCCACGGCCTGATACGCTTGCAGGGTGGCCGCGTAACTGTGGTAGATGCGGGCGGCATCAAGCTCTTGTGATGTCCCTGCCAGGGCGGACGCCTGGTCCGGATTGATCAGCTTGTTCTTCCATAATGACAGCGTCTGCTGGATCAGGCGCAACCGCGCTTTGTCCGTGGTGCCGATCAGGCTCTGGATGATGGCAAGGCTGTCATTGCCATCCAGAATGGAAAACCCCCGCTTGAGGCCTGCTGCCTGGGCCTCTTCACGCAACAGGCGTACACCCAGCGAGTGAAACGTGCTGATGGACAGTTCGCTGGCCTGGCGCGCGTCAACCAGTGTGCGTACGCGCGTGGACATTTCGCGGGCCGCCTTGTTGGTAAAGGTCAGTGCCATGACGTGGCGCCCGGCATAACCACACTGGCCCAGCAACCAGGCAATCTTCTGGGTAATGACCCGGGTTTTTCCGCTGCCCGCCCCCGCCAGCACCAGGCAGGGACCATCCAGATACTGTATGGCTTCACGCTGCTGCGTGTTCAGGTCTGCAGGCAAGGATCCAGGGGTTGTTGATATCCGCATGGGGCGTCCTCAGATTTCCAGCGGATCGATTTCGAGTGTATGACGCACCCGGCATTGCCTGGCCAGATCGGGGAGCTGTCTGGACCATGTCGACAGGAAAGCCTGCAACGCGGGCCGGTGCGGGCTCTCCAGCAAAAGCTGGGCACGTTCGACGTTGGCGACGCGTACCACCCGCAACGGTACCGGATCGTAACGCGTCACCGTGCCCGCCGTGGGGTAGCCATCGGGAAATTGCTCGGGCAACTGCGCCGCCTGCTTCAGGAAATCCAGCGCGCGGGCAAGCTCTCGGGCTTCGGCCATGAGCAATGCCTGGTAGGCATAGGGGGGCAAGCCGACCGACTCGCGTTCCAGCAGGGCATGGTCGGCAAAGCCGGGGTAGTCGTGCTTGCACAACGCCTGATACAGCGGTTGTTCCGGATACTCGGTCTGTACCATGACCTTGCCCGTCTGGCCGTGCCGGCCTGCCCGGCCCGCTACCTGCATGAGCTGGGCAAACAGTCGCTCGGGGGCGCGAAAATCCTGGGCAAAGAGCATGGCGTCGGCATTGAGCACCACCACCAGCCCGAGATTGAGAAAATCATGGCCCTTGGCCACCATTTGCGTACCCACAAGAATGTCGATTTCGCCAGCGTGGACCTGGTCAAACAGCTGGTCCGCACTCCCCTTGCGCCGGGTGCTGTCAGCGTCGATACGGGCCAGCCGGGCATCCGGAAAGTGCTGCTCCAGGAAGACTTCTATGCGTTGCGTCCCCCTGCCCATGGGCTTGAGATCAAGGTCGCCACAGTCTGGACAGTGGCGTGGCACCGGAGCGCGCATGCCGCAATGGTGGCACTGCAGGTAGTGACTGGCCTGCCGGCTGCGATGCAGCACCATGTAGGCGGTACAACGCTGGCATTGCGTCACCCAGCCACAAGAGCTGCAGTTGAGTACCGGCGCATAGCCGCGCCGGTTGATGAAGACCAGAGCCTGCTGACCATTTTCAAGACACCGTGTCATGGCCTCCAGTGCCTGGGGAGAAAAGCCCTGCTCCAGTTTCTGTCTGCGGGTATCAACCAGCTGGATCTCGGGCAGCGCAACATCGGTTGCGCGCTGCGATAGACGCGCATAGCCATATTGCCCGGTCTGTGCGTGGCGCCAGGTCTCCAGCGAGGGCGTCGCCGAGCCAAGCAGCACGGGAATATCCAGATCCCGTCCACGCCAGACAGCCAGATCACGAGCAGAGTAGCGCAAGCCGTCTTGCTGCTTGTAAGACGTATCGTGCTCTTCATCGACAATGATCAGGCCAAGGCGGGGCATGGGAGTAAAAATGGCCAGACGGGTGCCCAGCAATACACTGGCTTGCTCGCGCTGCACGCGCATCCAGGCCCGCAACCGACTGCCCGTGGCCAGCCCACTGTGCAACACGGCCAGTGGATCATCATCGTGGCTGCCCAGGCGAGTGCGCAGGGTGCGTTCAAGCTGAGGCGTGAGGTTGATTTCTGGCACCAGCAGCAGGACTTGCCTGTTACGCTTGAGGGTTTCCGTGATGGCCCGCACGTAGACTTCCGTCTTGCCGCTTCCCGTGACCCCATGCAGCAGCAGGGTGTGATTTCCGGTTGTGGAAAGCAATGCATCCAGCGCAGCCTGCTGCTCGGGATTCAGGACGGGGACCTTGGCCTCACCAGACACCTTCCTTACCGCGGGCGGGCGCTTCTTGTCCATGCGCCTGACGGGCCCACCGTCTGAACGCTTGCCCTGGTAGGCCGACACCTGCTTCAGGCTGGCCGGCAATGCGGGCAACACCACCTCGCCCAGCGGGCGCCTGTAGTAAGTGGCCGCGAATATTGCCAGACGCATCCAGTCTGGTGGCAAAGGCGGCGTGTCGTCCAGAACCTCGTCGATATCCTTGATCTGCTCGGGGTTGATGGACGGTGAGGCCGGCCAGCCCGCGACCAACCCAACCATCTTGCGGTTACCGAAAGGGACAATAACGCGCGTACCTATCGGCAAGGGCTGCGACGACCGGTAATCAAAATCACCAAAAATGGGAATATCCAGCACCACCCGTACCCAACCATTGAATACCTGGCCTTCGCCTGCTTCGATGGCTGTTTCGGGAGAGATGCTCATGATGAAGGACAATCATCGAGATGATGAATAATGGGCAAACGCTTGTGGCGCAACGATCTGCCAGGCTTATCCCGCCTGCCTGTGGATAACTTTGGGGACAAATGCGAGCAAGTTCGTATGGTTTTATACATGGAAAACCCGTATTAGCCTCAAAGCAAAGACAAAGCTCTTGTTTTATTCTTTCAAATCAATGAATTACGATAAACACTTAAAGCTCAACAAAGAAAAGCTCTGTAAGTAGCAGCAATGGGGAAAGATGTGTAGAACTGCCATGCATGGTCAGCGCAACAATTGACCGGCCCGCATGACAGCCCTGCTTGCCCGGTGCGCCGGCACGGCGACTTCACCGGGCATGATGCAGCGGATTGATGCGGCGTCAGCTGTGGCTGGCCCGGCTGTACTGATGGACTTCGTCGACCAGGATTTCTACGGATTCGGGTGGCGTGAACTGGGAAATACCATGGCCCAGGTTGAACACGTGCCCGCCCTGACCCACCGGACCGAAGTCGTCAATGACCTGACGGACTTCGGAGCGGATGGCCGCTTCATCACCAAACAGCACCATGGGATCCAGGTTGCCCTGCAAGGCAACCGAATCACCCACCCGGCGTCGCGCTTCGGCAAGGCTCATGGTCCAGTCAAGGCCGACGGCATCCGCACCGCTGTTGGCAATGGATTCTATCCACAGACCACCCCCTTTGGTAAAGACAATGGCAGGAATGCGGGTGCCACCCTGATCAAGGTTCAGGCCATTGATGATCTGCCGGGTATAGGCAAGCGAGAAGGCATCAAAGGCATGATGCGCCAGCACACCGCCCCAGCTGTCAAACAGCATGACTGCCTGGGCGCCCGCCTGAATCTGGGCATTAAGATACTGAATGGTGGCCTGGGCGTTGATATCCAGGATGCGATGCAGCAGGTCGGGGCGCTGGTAGAGCATGCTTTTGATCTGGCGATAGTCCGATGCGCCGCGACCTTCTACCATATAGCATGCCAGTGTCCAGGGGCTGCCGGCAAATCCGATGAGCGGCACCTGACCGTCCAGCTCCTGACGGATCAGGGCTACCGCATCGAAGACATATTGCAAGCGGGACATGTCAGGTACAGTCAGTTTGCTGACCTCGTCTTCATGGCGAAGCGGATGGGCAAACTGCGGGCCTTCACCCGCGACAAACGACAACCCAAGGCCCATGGCGTCAGGGATGGTGAGGATATCCGAGAACAGAATGGCGGCATCCATGGGAAAGCGACGCAGCGGTTGCAGGGTGACCTCGCAGGCAAGCTCCGGATTGGTGGCCAGTGCCATGAACGAACCCGCCTGTGCACGCGTTGCCTTGTATTCTGGCAGATAGCGCCCGGCCTGGCGCATCATCCAGATAGGCGTGTACGGAACGGACTGCCTTAGCAGGGCCCGCAGAAAGACATCATTTTTCAGGACAGGTAAAGACACTTTTTTCCTTATGAGAAGAAAGGGTTGACCCGGAAACCGGTAGCGAAAGGAGTCTCAAGATGAGCCTCGACGAAAGGGTGCAGCATCAATGGCATGCTTTTTCATGAGCGCCCAGTAAGCACGGCGATGCTTTTTTGCACGACGGGCAGCCAAGGTAATGTTACCCGAAGATTTGGCCAGCGATGCACGCAAATAGGCCTGTTCAAATCGGGAAACGACCTTTCTCTTGGCCAGGGCGAAGGAGTCGTCAGTGTGGGCAGAGCGCGCGGCAGAGGCGATGGCAAAGGCTTCCAGCTCGTGATCGCCCGTTTCATACGGTCCGGCAAGGGGTGCCTCGGCCACCTTGGGCGGTGTGGCGTCAACCCCAGTGTAATGCGACCCGGATGGCGTCATTGTAGGACGTGAAATCAGGCGGGCGATGCGCACCCTGAGGGCTTCGTGACAAAGCGGGCGCCTGAGAAAATCAGCCAGCCCGCAGTGATACAGGTCTGCAATGGCGGGTGCCGTCAGACCGTCCAGCAGCCCGATGACCGGCGTGGTCAGGGAAGGCGCTGCCACAGCAAGCGTCTGACGAGCCCATGCCAGGTTGTCTGGTGATACCTGCAGGACACAGGCATCGAAACGTTTCAGGACCAGTTGCGCCGACAACAGCACACTGGTGTCGGACGGCTGCTGAACGTGGAGCGGCAGGGTATGCAGGACAAGCCGCCCCCTGGCGTGGACGACCGTATCGGTTGCATGACAGGAATGGTCTGCATCGGGAAAATGCAGCAGCGCGCAGTCAAGGCGGTTGCGCATGGTTGCCTCCTTTTTTCTGTATTCAGATCATGTATCAGTATCAGACTTGATGTTTTATTAGAAAATAGAAGCTTTCCTGCATGCTGACAACTTGTAAAACTACGGGCTTGTCAAACCCCGAAACCATGCTCCATCACCTGATGCGAGGGCTCAGTCCGATGGCTCCGAGCCGAAGCGGCATACGGTGTACAAGGGCAACCCGGCCTGACGGATGACTTCAGACCCGCCGAGATCAGGCAAGTCAATGATGGCAGCGGCCTCGACCACATTGGCACCCAGGCGCTGCAACAGGCGCGACGCGGCCACCATGGTGCCACCGGTGGCAACCAGATCGTCGATCAGCAGCACTTTTTGACCGGCTCGAACCGAGTCGGTATGCATTTCCACAGAGGCATTGCCGTATTCCAGCGTGTATTCCTCGGCCAGTGTCTGGTAGGGCAGCTTGCCCTGCTTGCGGACCGGTACAAAGCCCAGATTGAGCTCATAGGCCAGCACCGAGCCCAATATGAAACCCCTGGCGTCAATACCGGCAACCAGATCCAGCCGTTGGCGCATGTAGCGATAGACGAACAGATCAACCAGGACACGAAAGGCCTGGGGATCCTGGAGCACCGGCGTGATGTCCCGAAAGGTGACGCCAGGTTTGGGCCAGTCGGGTACGCTACGTATGGTATTGCGCACGTAGACAGCAGGGTCGATATGCATGGGTACCGGCTTTCAGAAAAATGGGCGTTGCCGCAAACAGCACAATGATAGCACTGCGTGGATTAAAATCATGTCATGAATCAACCTGCTTCGCCAACACCCGAACAGATTCTGGCCTCGGGTCACCAGACCTTCCAGACAGAGCTGACGGGCCTGCAAGCCCTGCAGCACAGGCTGAACGCCCCCTTCGTCGACGCAGTGCAGGCAATATTGCAATGCTCGGGCCGGGTCGTGGTCAGCGGCCTCGGAAAAACCGGCCACATCGCCAGAAAAATTGCCGCCACACTGGCCTCCACCGGCACACCAGCGTTTTTCATGCACGCTGCCGAGGCCCTGCACGGCGATCTCGGCATGCTCACCGCCAACGATCTGCTCATCGGCATTTCCTATTCGGGTACCAGCCCTGAATTCACCACCATCGTTTCGGTCGCCAAACGTCTGGGTACACCCGTCATTGCCGTCACGGGCCATCCTGATTCGGCCCTGGCCACCAGCGCCAACATCCACCTTGACGTCCACGTCGAACACGAGGCTTGCCCGCTGAACCTTGCGCCTACCGCCAGCACGACTGCCACATTGGTCATGGGCGACGCCCTGGCCGTGGCCTGTCTGCAGGCCCGGGGGTTCAGCCACGAAGACTTTGCCCGTTCGCACCCTGGCGGCGCACTTGGACGCCGACTCCTGACCCGTGTGCGCGATGTCATGCAAAAAGGGCGTGCCCTGCCCACGGTCGGACCGGAATGCCCGGTGCCCGATGCGCTGGCCGAAATGTCAGCCAAGGGGATGGGGATGACCATTGTTCTCGATTCCGGGCAACGGCCAATGGGCATATTCACTGACGGCGACCTGCGCCGCCTCATCATGCGTGACGGCGACATCCGCCATCTTCCTGTCACCGAGGGCATGACGCCTCATCCGCACACCCTCGCACCCGACACACTCGCCATCGAGGCGGCCACCTTCATGGACACGCGCCGCATCAACCAGCTCCTCGTCGTGGATGACAACGGGCTACTATTGGGGGCGTTGCATATGCACGATTTACTCGCTGCCAAGGTAATCTGACATGGCTCCATCCTCTACCCTTCTCCATCCCGCCGAAGCGGCCATACTGGCCGGTATAGACGACACCATCATTGAACGGGTCCGCCAGCTTCGCCTGATGGCTTTCGATGTTGACGGCGTGTTGACCGACGGCCTGCTCTGGTATGGCGACCAGGGAGAAACCACCAAGTCCTTTCACGTGCACGATGGCCACGGTCTGCGACTGCTGAAAGAAAGCGGCTTGCATGTTGTCCTCATCACGGGGCGCGAAAGCACCATCGTGGCCAGACGGGGGGCCGAGCTGGGCATGCAATACATTTTGCAGGGGATACGTGATAAAGGTCAGGCGCTGGTCGAGCTCTGTCACGAGCTGGGCATCAGCACCGAACAGACCGGCTTCATGGGTGATGACCTCATCGATCTTTCAGCCATGCAACGCGCCGGCTTTGCCGCGTGTGTCCCGGGTGCTCCTGCCTATGTCGCCCAGGCAGCCCATTGGGTTGCCACACAGGCGGGCGGTGCGGGTGCCGTACGCGAATGCTGTGATCTCATCCTGGCAGCACAGGGTCGCCTGGCCAGCTTTTTCAGCCCGCAGTCGGTGCTCATGCCCGGAGCCATTCAATGATGAACGAACGGGGCCCGGCCATCATGGCCGGTCTGCTTCTGCTCGCTCTGGTTGCGGGCACGTGGTGGGCTGCGGACTACGCCCAGCGAGCGATTCCCGTTGACCCGCCCGCACGCCTCACTCACGAACCGGACTCCTGGGCGCGCACGTTTGTCATGATACAAACCAACAACGCCGGCATGCCGGTCAACCGCCTGGAAGGCCGGTTCATGCGCCACTACCCGGACGATGATTCTTACGAAGTGGATGATGCACGTGCCGTCAACCAGCGCGCCGATGCCCCCATCACCATCGGCTCGGCCAAACTGGCCACCATGAACAGCGACAGCACCCTGATTGTCCTGACTGGCGACGCACATGTTCACCGGCTGGCCGATGCCGAGCGCGCCGCACTGGATGTCACCAGCAACGAACTGACCCTGCTGACCGACGAAGACATTGTCAAAACGGCCCTGCCGGCACGGGTCGTGCATGGCTCGCATACCATGGAGGGCATCGGCATGCGATACGATAACCGCTCCGGGAAACTGCAGGTATTTTCTGCTTCGGATGTCAAACTATCCGGGCAGGACACACGCCTCAAGGACCGGTCCGACAACAATGAGAATGGTAGCTGACCATGACGCTTCCCCGACTTTCCACCCTTCTGTTCATTTCACTGCTTCTTGGCATTGTCCTGCCAGCCGGCATGTCCGGCGCACAAGAAAATGAACCCGATCCCGACACCATCGTCCTGTCTGATACGCTTGATTACGACGACAACGAGCGCGAAAGCGTTTTTACCGGAAATGTCATCATGACACGCGGCGACATGACCCTTCACGCGGACAAGCTTGTGCTTGTTGAAGACGAAGACGGTTACCAATATGGCACGGCCACCGTATCAACGCGGCCTCTGGTGCATATCCGCCAGGAAAACCCCGAAGAATTCGAGGTGATAGAGGCGCAGGGCAAGCGGGGTGAATACGATGGCAAGACCGAAGAACTGACCGTCATTGGCCAGGCCGTCGTGACCCGCTTCATCTGTGGCAAGCCAACCGATACCATACGAGGCGAGCGTGTGGTCTACAAGCAGCAAACCAATACCTACCATGCCTACAGCGGGCCCGAATCTGCCGCACCCAAGGGCCGCGTGCGGTCTCTGGTTCAACCCCGCTCCAAGTCGGACGCTGCCATGGAAGATTGCCGCCAGGCCGCCAAACCATGACGCAGGACACCCAGGATCAATCACCCGCCCAGCCGGGCGGACAGCTCAAGGCCATCGGGTTGCGCAAGGTATATGGGAAACGCGCCGTGGTGCGCGATGTCTCCCTGTCCGTCGCCAGTGGCGAAGTCGTGGGCCTGCTTGGTCCCAACGGTGCGGGCAAGACCACCAGCTTCTACATGATTGTCGGCATTATTCCTACGGACTCGGGGCGTATTGAAATCGACGACATCGACATCACCAGCATGCCCATGCACAAGCGCGCACGCCTCGGGCTATCCTATCTGCCCCAGGATGCCTCCGTATTCCGACGCCTGACCGTTGAGCAAAACATCCGGGCCGTGCTGGAACTGCAGCACCGGGACGACGGAAAAAAACTGAACAAACACGAGATCCAGCACGATCTCGACACCCTCATCACTGAATTGCAGATTGAACAGATCCGCAAGAACACCGCCATATCGTTATCGGGCGGCGAGCGGCGCCGGGTAGAAATTGCCCGGGCCCTGGCCACACGCCCACGGTTCATTTTGCTGGACGAGCCGTTTGCGGGTGTCGATCCCATTGCCGTCATCGAAATCCAGCGGATCATTCAATTTCTGAAGGCCCGCAACATCGGCGTATTGATCACCGACCATAATGTCCGGGAAACACTGGGAATCTGCGACCGCGCCTACATCATCAACGAAGGCGAGGTGCTGACCAGCGGCCATCCCGACGACATTATCCGCAACGAAGCCGTCCGCCAGGTCTACCTTGGCAAGGACTTCCGGATGTAGCGCGATCCACTTGCTTTTGACTGGCGAACAGATACACTGAACTCATCAATCGCCCCTCTTTTTAAGGAGCTTCTCACCCGTTCTTTGAAATCCATCTTCTCCATGATCCACGTCATAAAGGAGTATGCGTCATGAGCATGAAAATCATTGGTCGCCACCTGGAAGTCACCCCCGCCATCCATGATTACGTCACGAACAAGCTGTCTCGCATCAACCGGCACTTTGACCACGTCATTGAATCCCAGGTCATGCTCTCCATCGAGCGACTGGAACACATCGCAGAAATCACCCTGCGCATCCACGGAAAAGACATCCACTGCTCCGCCACCAGCGAAAATCTCTATGGCGCCATTGATCTCCTGGCCGACAAGCTCGACCGCCAGGTCATCAAAGTAAAAAGCAAGGCCCAGGCTCACAGCCACGCGCCGCTCAAGCGGCAACCTGTTCCCGAACCCAATCCTGGCTGATCCTTCCTGTATTCGCCTGGCAACGTTCGCCCTGCCAGGCCTGCTCCCCTCCCATTTCTGCCCCCTGTTGTGGCGTGAATGCATCGCCACTTGGCGCCACAGGCCGACCTGCTCATATAATGGCTCTCATGAACCTAGATTCGTGCATTTTGCCACTCTCCAACATCGTGCTCGATCTCACTGCGACCAGCAAGAAACGGGCTTTCGAGCAGGCCGGGTTGCTGTTTGAAAACAATCATGGCATTGCCCGGACTACCGTCATCAACAGCCTGATGGGCCGCGAGCGTCTGGGTTCTACCGCTCTGGGGCATTCGGTCGCCGTTCCACATGGCAGAATCAAGGACCTCAAGGCCCCACGGGCAGCCTTCATGCGGCTGACAGAACCCATCCGCTTTGACGCCTCTGACGGTCGCATGGCCCAGATGCTCTTCATCCTTCTGGTTCCTGAAACCGCCACCCAGCTTCATCTGGATCTGCTGGCAGAAATTGCCCGGCTCATGGCCGACGACACCCTTCGCCACAGGCTGGTTTCCGAGCCCGATGCTCATACGGTTCACCAACTGCTGACGGCACCCTCTCGTCAGCCATCAGGCTGAATCCATGCTTACCATCCAGGAACTCGTACGGGACAATGAAGAAAAAATCCCCTTTGACTGGATAACCGGACAAGACGCGGGCCAGCGCGTCATTGCCCAGCCGGGCGCCTACGGAGCCGAACTCGTCGGCCATCTCAACCTTATCCATCCCACTCGCATCCAGGTCCTTGGCAAGCAAGAGCTGGCGTATTACCGGCGCTTTGGCCCCCGAAGACGCCAGCACCACCTGCAAGATCTCGTCAACGATGGCGTACCCGCCATCATCATTGCCGACAACACGTCTGCCCCTGCCGACCTGGTCCATCTTTGCAATGCCCATCAGGTGCCCCTGCTGACCACCTCCCTGGCTGCGGGCCATACCATTGATCTGCTGCGCATCTATCTGGGCAAGCGGCTGGCCCCCAAGACCACGGTGCACGGGGTGTTCATGGATGTGCTCGGCCTGGGCGTGCTCATTACCGGCGAATCCGGGCTGGGCAAAAGCGAGCTTGCCCTGGAGCTTGTCTCGCGCGGGCACGGCCTGGTGGCAGATGACGCCGTCGAACTCATGCGCAGCGCCCCCAACCTCATCGAAGGCCAGTGTCCACCCCTCTTGCAAAATCTGCTCGAAGTCCGTGGACTGGGGCTTCTGGATATTCGCACCATTTTTGGTGAAACTTCCGTCCGCCGCAAGAAAAAGCTCAAGCTGATCGTGCAGCTGCTGCCCGCCACCCCTGACAATTTCGAGCGTTTGCCCACCCAGGATCAAACCCAGGATATCCTTGGCCTGCCCATCCGGCGTGTCAAACTGCAAGTTGCCGCTGGCCGCAACCTTGCCGTACTGGTCGAAGCGGCGGCTCGCAACACCATCCTGATGCTGCGTGGCATTGACACCATGAATGATTTCATCGAACGCCAGTCGCTGGCCATCATGGAAAACACGCGCTCCACGCCTTGATCCCGGATTTCTTTGTACGCCCAGAATCATGCTTAATATTGTTCTCATCACCGGCATATCCGGCTCCGGAAAATCCGTCGCCTTGCGGGTGCTGGAAGACGCGGGCTACATCTGTGTCGACAACCTTCCCGTACGCTTCCTGGACAACTTCATTGCCACGGCCCAGGAAACCGGCTTGGAGCGCATTGCCGTTGCCATGGACGTGCGCTGGCCCGGCGAACTGCAACAACTGCCTGAAGGAATCAACGCCCTGCGTCAGCGTAACGCCCTGTTCCGCGTGATCTTCCTGGAGGCCAGCGATCATGCCCTGCGCCAGCGCTATTCGGAATCCCGTCGGCGTCATCCCCTGACTGACCGCCTGGCCACCCAGTCCGGCAAAACCCCGTCGCTGCAGCAATGCATTGACGCCGAGCGCGACATGCTCTCCCCTCTGCGCGAACAGGAGCACACCATTGACACGACGGATCTCACCCCGGGTCAATTGAG
>DATGUI010000029.1:0-9153 GCA_035301405.1 Burkholderiaceae bacterium | reverse complement strand
GTGGGCCGACTGTGGGAAGTGTACTGTGTGACGTTTCACAGGAGCTGCGTATCCCGCATCACTTCCCGATACAAAAGCTGGAAAAGATTTCTCCCAGCAGGTCGTCGCTGGTGAATGCTCCGGTAATTTCCGACAGGCTGTCGTGGGCCAGACGCAGCTCTTCGGCAAACAGATCCAGAACCTGATCACTCTGAGCCGCATGGTCCGCTGCCATGGACAAGTGCTGGCCGGCACGTTCCAGCGCGTCCACATGGCGCTGCCGTGCCAGCCACGGCGATTGTGCACTGGTGGACCATCCTGCAATATCCAGCAAGGCATGACGCAGGGCATCCAGTCCGTAACCCGTCCTCGCGGAAATGAACAGGCGGGTGGGCTGCCGTGTTTGCGTTGATGTGCGTTCGTTGTCCGTATCAGAGGTATCTTCGGATTCAGTCTTCAGCGCCTGATCAGGCAATGGTCCGTCGACCAGGTCTGACTTGTTGAAAACATTCAGTACCGGGGTATTGGCAGGCAGACGGCGGGTAATCTCTGCATCCAGCCCGGTGGCATGCTGGCGGGCATCCTGCAGATGGATGATGACGTCGGCCTTTTCGATTTCTGCCCAGCTGCGCGCAATGCCCAGGCTTTCAACCGTGTCGGTGGTTTCTCGCAGGCCGGCGGTGTCAATGATGTGCAGCGGCACGCCATTGAGATGAATCAGCTGGGTGACGCGGTCGCGGGTGGTGCCGGCAATGTCCGTGACAATGGCGATATCATCGCCTGCCAGGGCGTTGAGCAAGCTGGATTTGCCCACATTGGGCTGACCGGCCAGCACCACATGCAGCCCCTCTCGCAGCACCATGCCGCGTTTTGATTGCTGCTGAATGTCAGAAAGCGTCTGCCGGATGCCTGCCAGGGTATCGGCGGCCTGGTACTTTTCCAGGAAGTCGATTTCTTCCTCAGGAAAATCCAGCGTGGCTTCCACCAGCATGCGCAAATGGATGATGCGGTCATTCAGATCGGTGATGCGATCGGAAAAGTCCCCGCTCAGGGATGCCATGGCGCTTTTCGCGGCGGCTTCGGACGAGGCTTCAATGAGGTCGGCCACGGCTTCCGCCTGGGCCAGATCCAGGCGGTCATTGAGAAAAGCGCGCTGGGTGAATTCACCAGGCTGGGCATGTCTGATACGAAGGTCCTGGCCGACCTCCATGCATCGCTGCAGTACCCGCCGCAGCACGGCCGGACCGCCATGCCCCTGGAGCTCGAGTACATCTTCGCCTGTGTAGGAATGGGGTCCCTTGAAGTACAGCACAATGCCGGCATCAATGGCCTGGCCGTCTGCATCATTGAAGGGCAGGTAGTGCGCCTGTCTGGGTGTCAGGGTGCGACCAAACAGGGCATGGGCCAGGGCATCCAGCTGTGTTCCCGAGATGCGTATGACGCCAATGCCACCCTGTCCGGGTGGCGTGGCAATGGCAACAATGGGTTCGGCGTGATGGGCGTCTGGGCTGGACGTGGCATAGGGGGGCTGAGTCATCAGTCGCTCCGGGCAACTTCATGCAGCGCATACGCCATGCACCGTGGGCGGGCCCCGGCCCGCCGGCATTTATCGTGCAGCCGCGGCGGCTTCCTTGTCAATGCGGTGCATGATGTAACGCTGCTGGATAATGGATACGGCGTTGTTCATGCACCAGTACAGTACCAGACCGGCCGGGAAGAAGAACATCATGCCGCCAAACACCAGTGGCATGATCATCATGATGCGTGCCTGCATGGGGTCGGGTGGCGTCGGGTTCAGCTTGATCTGCAGGAACATGGTGGCCATCATGAAGGCAGGCAGGATGAACCAGGGATCGCGCACGGAGAGATCCTGAATCCAGAGTACCCAGGGTGCGCCCCGCATCTCGACACTGCCCAGCAGAACCCAGTACAAGGCAATGAATACCGGAATCTGCACCAGCATGGGCAGACAGCCACCCAGCGGATTGATTTTTTCTGTCCGGTACATTTCCATCATGGCGGCGTTCATCTTGGCCTTGTCATCGCCAAATTTCTCTTTCAGGGCCTTCATGCGCGGGGCCACGTTCTTCATTTTGGCCATGGATCGGTAGCTGGCGGCCGACAGCGGATAGAACACGGCCTTGATCAGCAGGGTCAGGACGATGATGGTCCATCCCCAGTTGCCCAGCAGCGCGTGGATACCGGTCATGAGTTTGAACAGTGGCTTGGAAAGAATGGTCAGCCAGCCATAGTCCACAACCAGTTCCAGGCCGGGCGCCAGCTCGCTCATGGCTTTCTGGTCTTGCGGGCCGACCCATAGATCGGCGTTGACCTGACCGGTGTCACCGGGCTGAATGCTGCCTGCGGACTCGATGGTGCGTATGGCGTACAGGTTGTCACGCAAGTTGAGGACTTCGTTGGTACGTGCCGTTCCCTGTGCCGGTACCCAGGCGGAGGCAAAATAGTGCTGCACCATGCCTATCCAGCCGTTGTCTGCGCTGGCAATGTATTTGGCCTTGCCCTTGTCGATGTCCGAAAAGGAAACTTTCTGGAATTTTTCGTCTTCCGAATACAGGGCCGGACCGGTAAAGGTACGGTAGAAGGTGGAGGTTTCCTGTGGGTCGGAGTCGTCGCGCACGAGTTGGTGATAGACCGCCGGCTGTACGGCTGAATCACCATGGTTGGTCAGTTCGTGCGTGACGTGGATGGCGTAGGAGTCGGGCTCGATACGGAAGGTCTTGGTGACTTCGATATCGCCATCGGTTGCCTTGAACACAACCTCGGCGGGGCCGGAGCCGGCTGCGCCATCGGTTGATACCAGCTCGAAGGGAGTCTGATGCGTGGGGTACTGCTGGCCGGCGGGTGCGCCGACGACGCCGCTTTGGGCCAGGTAGGTGTAATTATCCGTATGATCGAACAACACCATGGGGTGATCCGGATCATTGGGTGCCGTGTATTCGTGCAGTTCTGCACGCACCAGCTGCGCCCCCAGGGTGTCAAACGTCAATTTGAGCAGCGGGGTGTCGATGGTCGTCAATTCGGAGGACACGTCTTGCGCCTGGGGCTCTGGCGCAGTGGTGACTTCGGTGCTGGTGTCTTCATCAGCCGGGCGCTCGGGTGCCGTTGCCGTGGGAATGGCGGTATCTGCGACTTCGGCCACTTCGTCAGTGGCAGCTTGTTCCGGTGTTGCTGTCTGGCTTTGCGGCGCCGCGCCAAACAAGGGTTCCCTGCCGTTATACACCTGCCAGTTGTTCCATAACAGCAGCAGGGAGAAGGAAAAGATAACCCAGAGAAGGGTGCGTCGTATGTCCATATTGATAAAACAGCAGTGAGCCGGTACAGTGAATTGAGGTGTGGTTTTATTCGCCTGTTTTATTCAGGCTGGGAACGGGATCGTGGCCGCCCTGGCTCCAGGGTTGGCAACGTGCAATCCTTTTCAGTCCCAGCCACAGGCCCCTGAAGACGCCATGGGTTTCGATTGCATCAATGGTATAGACAGAGCAGGTTGGCGTGAAACGGCAGCTGTGTCCGAACCAGGGGCTCAGAAAATAGCGGTAAAACCTGATTGGAGCAATCACGATGGCTTTGATCACGGTGTCAACCTGTCGAGCAGGGCATTGGCTTCGATACGAACCATCGATTTTAACTGCCTCAATGACACCTGCGGAATGGGTGAGTGTAACCGGAAGACGTAATCGCGCGGCAAGAGCTGGTGCCGACGCTGCCTGAAGGTTTCGCGCAGGACGCGCTTGATGGTATTGCGCGACACGGCACGGCGTGCAAAGCGTTTGGCGATGATCAGGCCAAGTCTTGCCTGGGTCGGGTTGTCGGGACCGCGTGGTGTACTGACTGTAAACAGACGCCCTTTCGCAACGCGCTTGCCCCTCAGGGCATTGACATACTCCGCTGGTTTCAGCAACCGGGCCGATTCTGGAAACGTGGCGCGCATGGTGCGTCCGGGCTGGCGATTATGGTAGTTTAGTCAGAGGCAGCCAACCACGGATGGGTCAGACAGACAGCCGTTTGCGTCCCTTGGCGCGCCGGGCATTGATGACTGCCCGCCCACCGCGTGTTTTCATGCGTACCAGAAAGCCATGCGTGCGTTTACGGCGAGTGACAGAAGGTTGGAATGTGCGTTTCATGGTGGTTCATCCAAAGATAAAAGAGCTATTGCGCCGCAACATAACGGCAAGCCCGCTGGCAAAAGACAGGGCTTCCCAGCAAAAATCAGTGAAAAGCCAGCTATTTCATCAAATTATACAGGTTTAGTCAAGTCTTCCGTGATTGGAAAAACGTTTGTCAAGCGACCTTGATGCGGGTT
This sequence comes from Burkholderiaceae bacterium, assembly GCA_035301405.1. Taxonomy (GTDB): domain Bacteria; phylum Pseudomonadota; class Gammaproteobacteria; order Burkholderiales; family Burkholderiaceae_B; genus JAJYRX01. Next base: position 4,853 of record DATGUI010000029.1, on the reverse strand, counting down.
TGCATAAGAGACAAAAACCTGACTGGCTTGTGGATAACTACCTGTTGAAAGGGTAGAATTGAGGTTTGTGTCAAGTGGTGAATATGAACGATTTTTGGCAGACTTGCGTCCAGAAGCTGGAGCAAGAGCTTCCTCCACAGCAAATCAGTGCCTGGATACGGCCATTGGTACCTCTGAATTTTGACGAGGACGATGCCGTGTTGCGATTTTCTGCGCCCAATCGTTTCAAGCTGGACTGGGTTCGCAAGAATTTTTCCGGCCAGATCGAGCACATGGCGACACAATGGTATGGCAAGCCCGTCAGGGTGGCGTTTGAGCTGGCCATCATGCAGCAAGGCGGGCAGACCAGGCTGGTTGTGCCTCCGGTGGAACGGCCTGCCGAACCCCTTGCACCCGCCACGCCAGATACCCATTATCCATCCGATGGCATTCCGGATTCACCGCTCATTCCCCCGGCACACGAAGTCGCCGCCGGGCGCGCACTTGATCGCTCGCGTCTGGATGTCGAACTCACCTTTGACAATTTTGTCACGGGCAAGGCCAACCAGCTTGCCAGGGCGGCTGCGCTTCAGGTGGCAGAAAACCCCGGCGTGTCCTATAACCCGCTGTTTCTGTATGGGGGGGTCGGACTCGGCAAAACCCACCTGATTCACGCCATCGGGAATGCCCTGGTGGCACGCCTGGATAATGCCCGGGTGCGCTATGTGCACGCTGACCAATATGTCTCTGATGTGGTCAAGGCATACCAGCGCAAGGCATTCGATGACTTCAAGCGCTACTACCACTCGCTGGATCTTCTTCTCATTGACGACATTCAGTTCTTTTCAGGAAAAAACCGCACCCAGGAAGAGTTTTTCTATGCGTTCGAAGCCATGGTGGCGCAGCGCAAGCAAATCATCATTACTTCCGACACCTATCCGAAAGAGCTGGCCAACATCGACAGCCGTCTCATTTCCCGGTTTGACAGCGGTCTGACGGTTGCCATCGAGCCGCCCGAACTCGAGATGCGTGTCGCCATCCTGCTTCGCAAGGCAGAGTACGAAAACATTGTCATGCCCGAAGAGGTGGCGTTCTTCATTGCCCGTCATCTGCGCAGCAACGTGCGCGAACTTGAAGGCGCCCTGCGCAAGGTCTCGGCGTTTGCCCGTTTCCATGGCAAAGATGTCCTGACCGTAGAAATCTGCCGCGACGCGCTGCGCGACCTGCTCTCGGTTTCCACCGGCCAGATCACGGTTGAAAACATTCAGAAAACAGTCGCCGATTTTTACAAGATCAAGGTGGCAGACATGTATTCCCGGCGGCGTCCGGCCAATATTGCCCTGCCGCGCCAGATTGCCATGTATCTGGCCAAGGAGCTTACCCAGAAGAGCCTGCCCGAAATTGGCGACATGTTTGGCGGGCGCGATCACACGACCGTACTGTATGCCGTACGAAAAATAACCGGAGCGCGTGCCAAGCAGCCAGAGCTCAACCATGCGTTACATGTTCTTGAACAAACACTAAAAGGATGACCATGCAACTGATACAAGCCAGCCGTGATACCTTGCTGCGCCCCCTGACGACCGTGGCCGGAATCGTCGAACGTCGCAGTACCATGCCGATTCTTGCGAATATCCTGATTCGCCGTTCCGGAAATGTGATTTCCTTTGTCGGCTCCGACAACGAGGTTCAGATCACTGCCCAGATCGAACTTGAACAAACTCAGGCAGATGGCCTCACGGGCGACCCGGTACTGACCACGGTGGCAGCGCGAAAGCTGCTGGATATCTTGCGCGCCCTGCCCGACAGCAGGGATGTTATCCTTGATCTTGATGACAACAAGGTGCTGGTAGCCAGTGGACGAAGCCGTTTTGCCCTGCAGACGCTCAGCGCATCAGATTTTCCGGTCAGCCAGCTTCCCGAGCAATGGGAGGTCTCGTTCACCATGCGCCAGAAAGATCTCCGGCATCTGTTCAATTGCGTGCATTTTGCAATGTCCCACCAGGATATCCGCTACTATCTGAACGGGCTCCTGCTGGCGGTCGAGCCCGGTTTTGTCCGGGTGGTGGCAACCGATGGTCACCGTCTTGCTCATGGCGGCCTGCCACTGGAAGGCATTTCAGGGGAACAGGATGTCATCATTCCGCGCAAGACCATCCACGAAATGCAGCGCCTGCTGGATGACTCCGATGATGACGTCCAGATTGACATCGGTACCGACAAGATACGATTCGTGTTTGACAACGTCGAGCTGGTTTCCAAACTGGTCGAAGGCAAGTTTCCGGACTTTACCCGCGTCATTCCGCAGGGTTACGAGCGCCACTTCGATATCAACCGCGAAAAGATGCAGGGCTGCCTGCAGCGGGCCGCCATCCTGACAACCGACAAATTCAAGGGCGTTCGCCTACAGATCAATGATGGTACGCTGGTCGTCACTGCTTCCAATGCCGAGCAGGAAGAAGCTCGCGAAGAAATCGAGATCGATTACTCGCAAGAGCCGGTAGACATCGGTTTCAACGTGACCTACCTGCTTGATGTCCTGGCGAACATCAAGGAAGATACGCTGCGCTGGTCCATGCAGCCCGACGGCAACAGTTCTACGCTTATTACCCTGCCTGGTGATGACCACTTCAAATATGTGGTCATGCCCATGAGAATCTGAGTTATCAGAGGAAATTATTGTCTATGACAGAAGAAAACATGAGTGCCGCGGCAGCGGCTTACGGTTCCGATTCCATCCGCATGCTCAAGGGGCTGGAAGCAGTCAGAAAACGCCCGGGCATGTACATTGGGGACACCTCTGACGGAACCGGGCTGCACCACATGGTGTTCGAGGTTCTTGATAACGCCATCGACGAGGCCCTGGCCGGGTATTGCGACGATATCGAGGTGGTCATCCATACGGACAACAGCATTACGATCACCGATAACGGCAGAGGAATTCCCACTGCCATTCACCAGGGTGACGAATACGGTCGCAGTGCGGCTGAAATTGTCATGACCGAGCTGCACGCCGGGGGCAAGTTTGACCAGAACTCCTACAAGGTATCCGGAGGTCTGCACGGGGTGGGCGTGGCGTGTGTCAACGCCCTGTCCGACTGGTTGCACCTGACCATCTGGCGCAATGGCAAGGAACACGAAATCCGCTTCCGCCGGGGAGAACGCGAGGCCCCCCTTGGTATCGTCGGTGATACCGAGCGCACGGGCACGCGCGTCCGGTTTCTGGCCGACAATGAAATCTTCAGCAATATTGATTTCGATTACGACGTTTTCTCCAAGCGTCTTCGCGAGTTGTCGTTTCTCAATAATGGCGTCAAGATTCGCCTGATTGACGAGCGTCAGGACAAGGAAGAAGACTTTGCCTTCCTGGGCGGCGTCAAGGGTTTTGTCGAGTACATCAATCGGAACAAGACGGTATTGCACCCCAATGTATTCTGGGTGGATACGGTCTCGGAAGTGTCCGATCAACCTGTCGGGGTAGACGTCGCCATGCAATGGAACGACGGCTATACCGAGACCGTTCTGTGCTTTACCAATAATATCCCGCAACGCGATGGCGGTTCGCACCTGACCGGCCTGCGGTCGGCCATGACGCGCGTCATCAACAAATATATTGCCGACAACGAACTGGCCAAGCGCGCCAGGGTCGACACCACCGGTGACGACATGCGCGAAGGGCTGGCCTGCGTGCTTTCGGTCAAGGTGCCCGAGCCCAAGTTCAGCAGCCAGACCAAAGACCGCCTGGTATCCAGCGAGGTCCGGCCGGCCGTGGAAGATGCCGTGGGCCGGGCACTTGAGACCTGGCTGCTGGAAAACCCCGCCGATGCCCGGGCGCTTTGCGACAAGATCATTGAAGCGGCCCGAGCCCGCGATGCCGCCCGGCGTGCCCGCGAAATGACACGCCGCAAAAGTGTGCTCGAAGGCGCTGGCCTGCCCGGCAAGCTGGCGGACTGCCAGGAAAAGGATCCAGCCCTTTCCGAACTCTATATTGTCGAGGGGGACTCGGCCGGGGGCTCGGCCAAACAGGGCCGGGACCGCAAGTTCCAGGCGATATTGCCCCTGCGAGGCAAGGTGTTGAACGTTGAAAAGGCAAGGTTTGACAGGCTGATTGCCAGCGAGCAGATCACCACCCTGATTACCGCGCTGGGCACCAGCATCGGGCCGGACTTCGATATCGACAAGCTGCGTTATCACCGCATCATCATCATGACGGACGCGGACGTCGACGGCGCACACATCCGTACCCTGCTGCTTACCCTGCTGTACCGGCAAATGCCGCAGCTGGTCGAGCGCGGGCACATTTACATCGCACAGCCGCCCCTGTACAAGGTCAAGGTTGGCCGAGATGAGCGCTACCTCAAGGACGAAGCCGAAGAAGCCCAGTTCACGTTACACATTGCGCTCAGGGACGCCGAGCTGATACCACACGAAGGGGCCGCACCCATTGCCGGAGAGGCCCTCGAAGAACTGGCAAGGCAATACATTCTGGCCGATTCTGTCATAACCCGGCTGGCCCGCACCCGTGACATGGAAGCGCTTTCAGCCATGGCCGAAGGGGTGGGGCTATCACTGGATACCGAGTCGGCAGCCCGCGACAGTGCCGAGCGCCTGCAGCGGGTCTTGCAGGATCCGGCCAGCATCAATGGCGTGACCGTTGAAGCGCGCATCAACGACAAGACTCAGGAATGGCAGGTGGTGGTCAGTCGCATGCATCACGGCAACGTGCGGGTCAGTGTGTTTGATTCCGCCTTCGTACGGGGTCCGGACTACGGCGTGCTGGCGCGAACGGCCGAGACTTTTGTAGGCTTGCTGGGCAAGGGTGCCATGGTGGCTCGCGGTGAAGGCGAACGGCGCAAGGAAAAATCCATTACCGA
>DATGUI010000028.1:0-21867 GCA_035301405.1 Burkholderiaceae bacterium | reverse complement strand
CGCATGATGAATCGCGTGGTGCGCCAGACCCTGTCCGAGGTCGATGTCGTGCTGCACGTGACCGAAGCCGGCAAATGGACCGCGGCTGACGAAAACCTCCTGCCCCTGCTGCCACATTCCTGTCCGGTCATCCTGGTGCCCAACAAGATTGATCGCATGCCCGACAAAGACCAGCTGCTGCCTTATGTCAGCGAGCGCATGGAAGCCTTTGCCTACGAGGCGGTGGTGCCGATCAGCGCCTGGCGTGGAACCCAGACCGATCACTTGCTCAACGAAATTGCGAGCCGTCTGCCGGCTGGCGAGCATCTGTTTGAAGCCGATGCCCTGACGGACCGCCCGGTGCGGTTTCTGGCGGCAGAAATCATCCGGGAAAAGATCTTCCGGTTTGTGGGCGACGAACTCCCCTACGGATGCACCGTCTTCATCGAGAAATGGGACGAGTCCGACCGGGGTGTCCAGATTGCCGCCTGCGTGCTGGTCGAACGCGACAGCCATCGGCCCATTCTGCTGGGGGCACAGGGGCAGCACATGAAGCGTATTGCCACCGAGGCACGCCAGGACATCGTCAAGCTGGTCGACAAGCCCGTGTTCCTGAATGTCTACATCAAGGTTCGCAAAGGATGGTCACAACACGAGGGTCTGCTCAGAGAACTCGGATATGAGTAGACGCGTTCAGCGTGTCAACGATGCCCGGGCCTATTTGCTGCATGCCAGCGCCTGGCGCGAAACCTCTCTGGTTGTTCAATGCTTTACGCGTGATCATGGTCTGATGGGCCTGGTGGCCAAGGGGGCCAAGCGCCCGCATTCCCAGCTGCGACCGATTCTCGGCGCGTTTCAGCCCTTGCACCTGAGCTGGAGCGGTGCCAGCGAACTCAAGATACTGCGGCGTGCCGAGACGGCGGGCATTGTGCCACTGACCGGGCGCAGCTGGATGTCAGCCTGGTATCTGAACGAGCTGGTTCTGCGCCTGTTGCCCCGAGAAGATCCCCATCCCGTCCTGTTTGATCACTACTGTCGCGCGTTGAACGAACTGGCACAAGTTTGTCAGCATTCGGCCAGGCAGGACGACGCGCCCAGCCTGTCAGGAACGCTGCGGCGATTTGAATGGATGTTGTTGCAGGAAACGGGTTATGGCTTTGAGGGTGAGCCTCCCGCCTTTGATGACGCCGACGTGGCCAATGTCTGGCGCAGCCGTCTGCGTGAACGCCTGGATACCCTGATCGACCAGCCTTTGCACACGCGCCGCGTCATGCTGGCGCTGCACCGCTCATGAACATCCGGCCCCCATCCGGCAGCACCCCGGTGGCAGGCCCGCCGTTGCCCGGACAGCTGGTGCTGGATACCTGTGTGCTGGTCTCGAGCGTATTGCGGCCCCTGTTGCTGGATCTGGCAAGGCAGGCGGTCTATGCGCCCATATGGAGCGCCACGATAGGCGACGAATGGCGGCGCACCACCACCCATCTGTGGCAGCTTGCGCCCGAAGAAATTGCTGATCAGTGGCGAGCCATGCAGCAGGCCTTTCCGCAAGCCGACATGGGCGATGTCAGTGCGTTCAAGCAGGGCCTGCAGTTCAGTGACCCCAAGGACTGGCATGTGATTGCCGCTGCACGGTCGGCACAGGCGCAGCAGCCCGGGCTTGGCGTGGCCGTGCTGACGCGCAATATCCGTGACTTCCACCGGGCCGAGTTGCGGCGACTGGGTATCCAGTTGCTGGATCCGGACCAGTACCTCACGCGCCTCTGGCAAGCGCAACCGCTGGCGATGCAAGCCGTTCTGACGCATCTGCCCGATCGTGCCCGGGTGGCTGGTCGTCCGCTGGAAAGCCTGGATGCGCTGCTGCATCGGGAACGTCTTTTCAGGCTGCGGCGCGCAACCGGAGGCTGAAAACAAAAAGGCCGGCAAACATGCCGGCCTGGTTTCATGCAAGATGAGACCGTTTAATCGCGACCACCGAAAATGCCCAGCAGCATGAGCAGGTTCACGAAGATGTTGTAGACGTCCAGGTAGACGGCCAGTGTGGCGGAGATATAGTTGGTTTCACCGCCATTGATGACGCGCTGGAGGTCAACCAGCAGCAGGGCCGAGAAAATGCCGATGGCCATGACGGAGACGGTCAGCATGAGGGCGGGAAGCTGCAGGAAGATGTTGGCCAGCGAGGCAACGATAAGCAGAATGACGCCGGTGATCAGGAACTTCTGCAGATGGCTGAAATCGCGTTTGGTGGTAGTGGCAATGGACGCCATGGTGCCAAACACGGCAGCGGTGCCCCCGAAGGCCAGCATGATCAGCTGGCTGCCGTTGCCCATGCCCAGCACAAAGCCCAGCATGCGCGACAGCATGATGCCCATGAAGAAGGTAAAGCCCAGCAGGAAGGCAACGCCCGAGGCGTTGTTCTTGTTGCGCTCGACCATGATCATCAGGCCGAAGGCACCCGCCAGAAAGATGAGGGCGCTCATGCCGGGGCTGGCTGACATCATCTGGTTGATGCCGGTCTTCAGGCCTACCAGTGCTCCCAGTACAGTGGGGATGAGTGACAGGGCCAGCAACCAGTAGGTGTTGCGCATGACGCGGTTGCGTACCGCTGGCTGCGCTGCATCGTACTGACCCTGACTTGGCAGGCTTGGTTGACGAAATTCACTCATGTTGAATCCCTTTGGTCCGTGGTGTTGATAATTGTAATGTGAATGCGTGGTGACACCCAGGGTGCCAGAGATAGTCGCATAGATTACCGCAGTAAGCGTTTTATGTCCAAGTGAATGGACAGCGTGTCCGGAGAAAAGTTCAGCCTGGATGTTCAGCCTGCGTGGATGGTGTCCAGCTGGTGGGCTCGCAGATCGAAGCCGGCCTCCCGGTAGGCCATCCAGCGCTTGCGGGCGCAAGCCTTGTCGTCGTCATGTCGGGAGACGATTTCCAGTATGCGCGCAAATGCGGAGGCGTCAGGCGGGCAGGCGGTGTCCAGATTGAGCAGCCAGCGCTGGGCGCCCTGGCCAGCATCCAGAAATTGTGATGGGCTGCCGGATGTCAGCACGACGGGCGTGGCAGGGGCTGACTCATCGCTGTCCATGACATGTGGAATGAATGCCGTGGGCTCGAAGGCCCACAGCAGGTGATCAAACCGCTTGAGTTGACCGGGGTCGGACGCGTAGGCAACCACCTGGTTGCCGGCCAGATAATGGCGATGCACGACCTGGCAGGCCGTCTTGAGCCGATCCGGGGCACCGTGGGCGAAGTCTACGCGTGTCATGGGCAGTCAGTTTTGTGCCTGGTTGACCAGGTACTGGACAAGCAGCGGTACCGGGCGTCCGGATGCACCCTTGTTGGCGCCGGTTGTCCAGGCCGTGCCGGCAATATCCAGATGCGCCCAGGGGTAGTCTTCCGTGAACCGGGACAGGAAGCAGGCTGCGGTGACGGCGCCGGCTGCAGGCCCTCCGATGTTGGCCATGTCTGCAAACGAAGACTTCAGCTGTTTCTGGTAGGCATCGTCGAGTGGCATTTGCCAGGTCGGGTCATTGGCCTCGCGGCTGGCCGCAAGCAGGGCCTGGGCGAGTTCGTCGTGATTGGCAAACAGGCCGGTATTGACGTGTCCGAGGGCGACGACACAGGCGCCGGTGAGCGTCGCCATGTTGATCACGGCCGCCGGCTCATAGCGCTTGGCATAAGTGAGGGCGTCGCAAAGGACCAGACGGCCTTCGGCGTCTGTATTGAGGATCTCTATGGTCTGGCCCGACATGCTGGTGACAACGTCGCCGGGCTTGTTGGCGCGGCCACCGGGCATGTTTTCGCAAGAGACGATGAGACCGATGACTTCGCGATCGAGCCCCAGCTCGGCCACCGCCCGCATGGTGCCCAGCACCGAAGCGGCCCCACACATGTCGTATTTCATTTCGTCCATGCCCTTGGCAGGCTTGAGTGAAATGCCGCCCGAGTCAAAGGTGAGCCCCTTGCCCACCAGCACAATGGGTTTCTGATCGGTGCCTTTGCCGGCGCCGGAAGCGCCCTCGGGGCGGTAGTGCATCACGATGAATGCCGGCGGCTCCTGGGAGCCGGCCGAGACGGACAGGAAGGACTGCATGCTCAGGGCTTCAATCTGTTTGGTACCCAGGACTTCCGTCTTGACGCTCTTGAACTCCTGGGCCAGTTCCTTGGCGGTGTTGCCCAGGTAGGTGGGGGTGCAGACGTTGCCCGGCAGATCGCCCAGCAGGCGACACAGCGCCATGCCTGAGGCAATGGCCTTGCCCTGGCGCAGTCCTTCGTCGGTTTCACTGGTGCTGTCGCCCCGCGCGACCCAGGTACGGGCCTGCTTGAGGCGGGGGGCCGGGTGATCGTCTTTTTTGCTGAGGGTGGCCGTATAGTGATAGGTGGCATTGCCCATTGCCACGGCAAACGCTCGGGCCCGCGAGGTGCTGGTGGTGCCCTGGCAATCCATGCTGGCGAGGGTGCTGACGGCGTCTGCCACCCGGGCGGCAACACACTGCTTGGCGAAGCTGGCCTCAGCATCAGCGTGGTTGAGGGCACCGTATTTTTCCTGCTTGCCCAGGCCGATCAGGATGACGCGTTCTGCCTGGATGCCGGGCAGGTTGCGCAAAACGAGATGGCTATTGGCGCGACCCTGAAACTCGGCTTCAAGTACGGCGCGAATGGCACCATTGCTGGCCTGGTCAATCATGTCGGCGGCAGGGCTTAAAATACCGTCTGTGAATACGCCAACGCCAAGAGCGGCTGTTTTGGTCTGATGCAAAGAGCTCGTGGTAAGAGTGCTGAATTCCATTCGTTTTTCCTGTATGTTGCAAAGACTAACCTGATTATCCCGCAAACCTGATCATGTCACTATTCAAGCGTTCCGTTGTTGGCGAAATCCTCAGCCATGGAGGGGTGGTGACCTCGACATTGATGGTGGTGTGGTTGAGCGTGTTGCTGGTGCGCCTTCTTGGTGACGCGGCAAGCGGCGATATCGGGGCAGACGTCGTGCTCGGCCTGGCAACCTTTTCGAGCATCACGGCCCTGCCCGTCATTTTATCCGTTTCGTTGTTCATTGCGGTTCTGACTACGGTAACACGCGGTTATCGCGAGTCTGAAATGGTCGTGTGGTTTGCCAGCGGGCTGTCGCTGGCCGACTGGATAAGGCCGGTGCTGCGCTGTGCCGTGCCGGTAGCGCTCATCATTGCAGTCCTGACCATGGCGGCTTCGCCCTGGGCCTATCGACAAATAGCCGAATACCGGCAACGCTACGAGCAACGCTCTGATCTGGCACGCATTGCTGCCGGGCAATTCATTGAAACCGAACGCGGCGCCCGGGTCTTTTTTGCTGAAGAGCCCAGCAACCCCGATGATGAAACCGGTCGCGTGCTGGCCCGGGTGGTGGGCCCCGAATGGCTCAGCATCATGACATCCGAGCGCGGTTACATGGAAACCGCCGAAAACGGCGACAAGTTCCTGGTGCTGTCGCAAGGCCATCGCTATGACATCAAGCCCGGCGAGTCCGAGCTGCGCCTGTTTGATTTCGAGGATTACGGCCTGCGCATTGAAAGCAAGAAAGGCGAAGATGCCGTCGAAGAAGCCCGCCAGGCGGCAGAAATGGAGCTCAAGGCCAGGCGAACCTCATTACTGCTGGCGGACAATACGGACCGCTCCTGGGCCCACGTCATGTGGCGGCTGGCCCTGCCGCTTGCCGCCCTCAACCTGGCCCTGCTGGCCATTCCCCTGGGCGCCAGCAATCCGCGGCTGGGGCGCTCTGGCGACATCCTTCTGGCCGGCCTGGTGGGCATGCTCTACATGAACCTGATCAATCTCTCCCGAAGCTGGATCAGTGGGCAACAGCTCAGCTTCGGGGTGGGTGTATGGCTGGTTCATGCCCTGTTTGCGGCCCTCATGGTCTGGATGATGTGGATGCGCTTGCGCATCAGGCGGCCGCGCCGACGTGCAAGGAAAGCCCCGCAAGCCTGAACCTGAGCTTTGGTCGGGGCATCATGCCACGCTGTGGCGCGCCACGGTCGAAGCCCTGCTGTCCGGCAATGAGGTTTACGTCGGCGTGTCAGACGCCGGGTTCCCTACATGTCGCTCAGCAGGCTGCTTATGAGAAATAGATCTATATAAGTCTATTATCATTACTTATAATAAGTTTCCACATCAATATCTGATGTCATTCAAGTTCAGCCATGAATCTTCAGCAATTCCGTTTTGTCCGTGAAACCATCCGATGCGATTTCAACCTGACCCGCGCCGCCCGGTCGCTTTACACTTCGCAGCCGGGCGTCTCCAAGGCAATCATCGAGCTCGAAAGCGAACTGGGGGTGCAGATCTTTGAGCGCCATGGCAAGCGCATCCGCGGCCTGACCCTGCCAGGCAAGCATGTGGCCCGGGTCATTGAGCGCATCATGGTTGAAATCGACAACCTCAAGCGGGTGAGCGACGATTTTGCCCACCACGACGAAGGCAACCTGGTCATTGCCTGTACCCATGCCCAGGCACGGTATCTGTTGCCCGGCGTCATTCCGGCATTTCGGAAGCGGTTTCCCAAGGTGCGGGTATCGCTGGCCGAGGGCAGTCCGCCCACGCTGGCTGAAATGGTCCTGCGTGACGAAGCGGATCTGGCCATTGCCACTGAAACCTTGAACACGACGCCGGGGCTGGTCACGCTGCCGGTCTACGACTGGGAGCACGTGCTGGTGGTCAAGCCTGATCATCCGCTGACTGCCTTGTCGTCTTCCGAGGCCAGGCATATTGATCTGGACACCATTGCCCGGTATCCCATCATCACCTATGACCACGCGTTTTCTGGCAGGCGGACCATAGACAGTGTGGCGGACGACAAAGACGTCACGCTGGATATCGTGTTGTCAGCCATTGATGCCGATATCATCAAGACTTATGTAGGCGTCGGTCTGGGGGTAGGGATCATTGCCGGCATGGCGTTTGATCCGCGCCGCGACAAGGGGCTGGCAGGCATACCGCTGGGGCACTTGTTTGGCACCCACACGACGCGCGTGGGCGTCAAGTCCAATGTGTTTTTACGGGATTACGTCTACGAGTTCATCAGCATGCTGGCTGCCGACCTGACCCGTGAAACCGTAGCGGCGGCCGTCATGAATGGTGCTGCGGCCTGAGTAATGTCAGCGTATGGTCAGCGGGCGCTGTGCAGGCGGGGGGTGGACTGGCCGGAGCCGGTGGTTTCAGGGTGCAGCCGGCGCGCCCCGTTGTAGCGGTTGGCCCAGTAGGCCACATCCATGCTTTCTATTCTGACGACTGAGCCCGTGCGGGGTGCATGGACAAACTTCTTGTCGCCCAGATAAATGCCGACATGCGAGAACCGGTGCCCGCGAGTATTGAAGAAGACCAGATCGCCTTCCTGGAGCTCATTGCGATTGACAGACATGCCCTGGCGGGCAATGTCCGCTGAACGATGGGGCAGTTTGAGGCCCAGTGATTTCCGGGCTGCATAGGTGACCAGACCACTGCAGTCGAATCCCGTGCTGGGGGTGCCCCCGCCAAAGCGGTACTTGATGCCAAGCATGTCGAGCGCCGTGGAAGCCATGGCGCGGTTGCCATGCACCTCCGAACCATTGATGAAGTCGCGGGAAGCCAGGTAGGCGCCGAGCGGATCAGCGCGGTTCTTTGACAGCAGGCTGCTGCGGGCGTGGCGGGATGTGGATTCGCGGGCGTGTTCGGTTGTGGCGACGCACCCTGCAAGAATGAAAGCAGAAAGGGGCAGCGTATAAGCGAGGCAGCGCCATAGACGGCAGGGCGCCCCTTTGTCTTGCAGGGGGGTAGATGTCATGGTGTTAATATTGGTAAAGAAAGCGTAGGGCAATTCTAGCGGAAGGCCGGAATTTCGGTCAAGCCTGGGCCAGGTGTTACATTTGCGATGCCTGATCTGTCCTGGGGCATGGCGGCTCATTATAATCCCGGTATGCTTTGCGGATGTCTGACGGACGCGGTTCCTGTGCCATGAATCAACAAAAATCGTTACAAGGCGTGCTGCAGCCGGGGGTCAGTCGTCGCGAGCTGGTGTCCTGGGCACTCTATGACTTCGCCAATTCCGGTTACACCACCGTTGTCCTGACCACCGTATTCAACGCCTACTTCGTCAGCGTGGTGGCGGGCGGAAAGCACTGGGCCACCCTGGCCCTCACGGCTGCGCTGTCGTGGTCCTACCTGATGGTCATGTTCAGCATGCCGGTGCTGGGCGCCTGGGCCGATGCCCGCATGGCCAGGAAACGCCTGCTGGCCCTGAGCACGGCTGGTTGCGTGGCAGCTACCTGGGCCCTGGCGCTGGCGGCACCGGGCAAGGTCGTGTGGGCCTTGTTTGCCCTGGCCATTTCCAATTATTTCTATTGCGTGGGCGAATCCCTGATCGCTGCCTTCCTCCCGGTGCTGGCCCGGCCGCAGGCCCTTGGCCGGGTCTCGGGCTGGGGGTGGAGCGTGGGTTATCTGGGCGGCATGCTGACCCTTGGCCTGTCATTGGTCGTGGTGTCGCGAGGGCAGGCGGCAGGGCTGGATAGCGCGCAATATGTGCCCTGGGTCATGTTGCTCACGGGTACCGTGTTTGCCGTGGCAGCGGTGCCGTCGTTATTGTGGCTGCGCGAGCGACACGGCCCGGTATCCGGCGTGGCATCGGCGGGGCAGCCCGGACGCCCCTGGCAGATGCTGTCGGTACTGGCCCGGGCATGGCGCGAAACCGGCCGTCATTATCCCGATATGCGCTGGCTGTTGATCTGCGGTGCTTGCTACCACGCGGGCATTGCGGTGGTCATTACGCTGGCGGCGGTATATGCCACCGAAGTCATGGGTTTCGACATGGCACAGACCATGATGCTGATTTTCATCGTCAATATTGGCGCGGCAGCCGGTGCGTTTGCCTTTGGCCACGTGCAAGACGCCATGGGCCACAAGCGGGCGCTTTTTGTGACCCTGATCGGCTGGATCATCATGGTGCTGGCTGCCTGGGCGGCCATTGAGGTCTGGGTGTTCTGGGTGGCTGCGGTACTGGCGGGATTGTGCATGGGTACCAGCCAGAGCGCTGGCCGGGCCATGGTGGGGGCGTTCGCTCCGGCGGGACAGCCCGCCGCATTTTATGGATTGTGGGCGTTTGCCATTCAGCTGGCTGCCGTGGTGGGCCCCCTTTCTTATGGCCTGATGGTCTGGCTCACCCATGGGCAGCACCGCCTTGCCCTGCTGTGTACCGGCCTGTTTTTTGTGGCAGGCATGATTGCCCTGCAACGGGTGGATTTTGCGCAGGGGCAGGCTGCTGCCAGGCGACCCGCCAGCTGGGTGGCCTGACTCCTGGCGCTGAGCCCGGCCCCGGCTGCTGGCTCGGGAGATGCACCAGGAGACGCACGCGGGCGCTGCCCGGGCGGCGTCCCCTGGGGTGGTTACAGCCCCGGGTAGACCGGCCCTTCGCCCCCTTGCGGCGCTACCCACACGATATTCTGCATGGGGTCCTTGATGTCGCAGGTCTTGCAGTGAACGCAGTTCTGGGCGTTGATCTGTAGCCGGTCGTTGCCTTCTTCGTCCTTGATGAACTCGTATACCCCTGCGGGACAGTAGCGGGATTCGGGCCCGGCATATTTGGCCAGGTTCACATCGACGGGAATCGAAGCGTCTTTCAGGGTCAGGTGAGCCGGCTGATCTTCTTCGTGGTTGGTGTTGGAGAGAAACACCGAGCTCAGCTTGTCAAAGGTAATGACGCCATCGGGCTTGGGGTATTCAATGGGGGTGCATTCGGCGGCGGGCTCGAGGCTCTCGTGGTCGGGCTGCGTGTTGCGCAGGCTCCAGGGAATGTTGCCACGCAGCAGCCATTGTTCGATGCCTGTCATGAAGGTGGCTACCGTGCGGCCTTTCTTGAACCACTGCTTGAAGTTGCGGGATTTCTTCAGCTCGGTGTGCAGCCAGGAGGCGTCAAAGGCCTTGGGATAGCTGGCGAGCTCGTCGTGGCGCCGGCCGGCCGCCAGCGCTTCAAAGATTGACTCGGCAGCCAAGGCGCCGCTCTTGATGGCAGAGTGCGACCCCTTGATGCGCGATGCATTCAGCGTACCGGCCTCGCAGCCCACCATGACCCCACCGGGGAAGATCATCTTGGGCAATGCCAGCAGACCGCCTGCCGTCAGCGAGCGCGCGCCATAGCTGATGCGCTTGCCGCCTTCCAGAATGGGGCGGATGGCCGGGTGGGTCTTGTAGCGCTGAAACTCTTCAAAGGGCGACAGCCACGGGTTGGCATAGTCCAGCCCCACCACCAGGCCAATGGCGACCAGATTGTCGTCCAGATGGTAGAGGAAGGAGCCGCCATAGGTGTCGGCGTCAAGCGGCCAGCCCGCCGTATGCACGACACGGCCGGGATGGGACTGGGACGGATCGACTTCCCAGAGCTCTTTGATGCCAATGGCATAGCTTTGTGCATTGCGGTTTTCATCGAGTGAAAAACGCTGGATGAGCTGGCGGCCAAGCTGCCCGCGCGAGCCTTCGGAAAAGACAGTGTAGGCGGCGTGGAGCTCCATGCCGGGCTGGTAATGGGGGCCATGCGTGCCGTCGCGCTCAATTCCCATGTCGCCGGTTGCCACGCCCTTGACGGCGCCGTCATCGGTGTAGAGGACCTCGGTGGCCGCAAAGCCCGGGAACACGTCGACATCAAGCGCTTCGGCCTGTTCGCCCAGCCATTTGACCAGGAACCCCAGGCGGACAATGTAGTTGCCTTCGTTCTTGAATGAGGGGGGCAGCAGCCAGTTCGGTGTCTTGCGGGCCCCGGATTCCGACAGGAACAGGAATTGATCATCCGTGACGGCTGTATCCATGGGAGCACCCTTGTCTTTCCAGTCGGGGATGAGCTCGGTGAGCGCCTGTGGATCCACCACCGCACCAGACAAGATGTGCGCGCCTACTTCGGGGCCCTTTTCAAGGACGCAGACGCTGATCTCCCTGTCCTTTTCGGCAGCGAGCTGTTTGAGACGGATGGCGGTGGCCAGGCCAGCGGGACCGGCCCCGACAACCACCACGTCGTATTCCATTGATTCTCTTTCGACCATGTGTCGGATCTCCCAAATACAGTTGCTGATATTGTAGTGCAGCATGGAGAAGGCAGGCACGCCCGTTTCCCGTGACACGACACCGTTTATACTGGGGCGTGACGAATGACACTCAAATCATGGTTACCCGAGGAAACGAATATGGATAAAGTTTACCCAAGTGCAATCGAGGCCCTCAAGGGCATCGTGGCTGATGGTCAAACCATAGCAGTAGGCGGCTTCGGCCTTTGCGGCATTCCCGAAGCCCTGATTGCGGCCTTGCGGGATTCTGGTGTCCAGAACCTCACCTGCATCAGCAATAATGCAGGCGTTGACGGTTTTGGCTTGGGGCAGCTGCTTGAAACCCGGCAAATCAGCAAGATGATTGCGTCTTATGTGGGTGAAAACAAAGAGTTCGAAAGGCAGTATCTGGCTGGCGAGCTGGAGCTCGAATTCACCCCACAGGGCACGCTCGCAGAAAAACTTCGTGCTGGCGGGGCGGGCATCCCTGCCTTTTACACCCGTACGGGTGTCGGCACCCTGATTGCCGAAGGCAAGGAAACCCGGGAATTCGATGGCGACACCTTCCTGATGGAGCGTTCACTGGTTCCCGATGTCTCGCTGGTCAAGGCCTGGAAGGCCGACCGCTCGGGCAACCTGCTGTTTCGCAAGACCGCCCGCAACTTCAACCCCGATGTCGCCATGGCGGGCAAAGTCACGGTGGTCGAGGTCGAAGAGATCGTCGAAACCGGTGATCTGAACCCCGAGTACATCCATCTTCCGGGCATTTACGTACACCGGGTCGTGCTGAACGCCAACCCCGAAAAACGCATCGAACGCCGCACCATACGCGAATCACAAGGAGTTTGAAAATGGCTTGGACACGTGAACAAATGGCGGCGCGTGCCGCCCAGGAACTGCAAGACGGCTTTTATGTCAACCTTGGTATCGGCATGCCGACCATGGTGGCCAACTACGTACCCGACGACATGACCGTATGGCTGCAGTCTGAAAACGGCCTGCTTGGCATGGGTCCCTTTCCGACCGAAGAAGAGTTGGATGCCGACCTGATCAACGCCGGCAAGCAGACCGTCACCACGCTACCCGGGTCGTCCATCTTCTCTTCGTCCGATTCCTTCGGCATGATCCGCGGCGGCAAGATTGACCTGGCCATCCTGGGTGCCATGCAGGTTTCCGAGAAAGGGGATCTGGCCAACTGGATGATTCCCGGAAAGATGGTCAAGGGCATGGGGGGCGCCATGGACCTCGTGGCTGGTGTCAAGCGGGTGGTGGTGCTGATGGACCACGTTGCCCGGCTGAAAGACGGCACCGAAGACATCAAGTTGCTGCCCGAATGCACCTTGCCGCTGACTGCCGTGGGTGTCGTCAGCCTTATCGTGACTGACCTCGGCGTCATGGAGGTCACCGATGACGGCCTCAAGCTCATCGAGCTGGCGCCTGATGTCACGGTTGAAGAAGTGCAGGCCAAGACCAAAGCCCGGCTAGACGTCTCTGCCGTGGCCTGATCATGGTGGCAGCTGCTTCCGCCACCCTTGCGCAGCGCCTGTCGGGGTTGCGCCAGCTCATGGCGCAACACGACATTGACGCCTGCATCGTGCTGTCGTCCGATCCCCACCTGTCCGAGTACCTGCCTGCGCACTGGCAGGTTCGTGAGTGGCTCACGGGCTTCCGGGGGTCCGCAGGTACGCTGGTGGTAACGGCCACTGATGCGGGTCTCTGGGTGGACAGCCGTTACTGGGAACAGGCGGACAGCGATCTCGCCGATACACCGGTCCGGCCCTTTCACATGGGCAGGGCGGGCGTTCCCCGATCCATCACCTGGGTGCAGGACCAGATGCAGGGGCCGGCCACGATCTGGGTCGATGGCCGCACCATTTCGGTGGCCGATTACAGCGAACTGAACGAATCACTGCAAGACAGCGGCATGACGCTGGTCACGCAGCCAGACCTCATTGG
This sequence comes from Burkholderiaceae bacterium, assembly GCA_035301405.1. GTDB lineage: Bacteria > Pseudomonadota > Gammaproteobacteria > Burkholderiales > Burkholderiaceae_B > JAJYRX01. Next base: position 8,896 of record DATGUI010000028.1, on the reverse strand, counting down.
CGAGCTCTGGACCGACCGGCCGGCATTGCCTGCCGTGGCGGTCTACGAGCATGAGCGCCCCTTTGCCTGCCGCAGCCGGGCAGACACGCTTGCTGCCGTGCGCCAGCGCATGCGCGAATGGGGGGCCGACTGGCACGTGGTGTCATCGCTGGATGACATCGCCTGGCTGTTCAACCTGCGTGGGGCCGATGTCCCGTACAACCCGGTATTTCTGTCACACGCCCTGATCGGCCATGAACAGGCCGTGTTGTTTGTCGATCCGGCCAAGCTGGACCCTGCCTTGCGCGCCAGTCTGATTGCCGATGGCATTCAGACTGAAGATTATGATGCGGCCGCTACCCGTCTGGCGTCGTTGCCGGATGATGAGGTCGTCCTGTTTGACGATGCGCGCATTACCGTGGCCCTGCATGCGCATTTCAGTCACACGCGGGCGCTGGCTGCGGCCAATCCGTCGCAACGGCTCAAGGCCTGCAAGACCGCAGAAGAAATTGAGCAGATACGTCTCACCATGGAGGCTGATGGCGCGGCGCTGTGCGAGTTCTTTGCCTGGCTTGAGTCGGCATTGGGTACGCAAACCATCACCGAGATCACCATTGACGAACAGGTCACGGCCGCGCGTTCGCGCCAGGCCGGCTTTGTCAGCCCCAGTTTTGGCACGATTGCCGGGTTCAATGCCAACGGCGCCATGCCGCATTATCAGGCGACGCAACAGGCGCACGCCACCATCGAAGGCGACGGCCTGTTGCTGATCGATTCGGGTGGCCAGTATCTGGGCGGGACCACAGACATCACACGCGTGGTGCCCATTGGCAAACTGACCCGCCAGCAACGCAAGGATTACACGCTGGTGCTCAAGGGCATGATTGCCCTGTCACAGGCACATTTCCCGTCCGGCACGCCCGGGTGCTCGCTGGATGCGCTGGCGCGCTTGCCATTGTGGCAGGCCGGGCTGGACTTCGGCCATGGCACCGGACACGGGGTGGGTTACTTCCTCAATGTGCACGAGGGGCCCCAGAGCATTTCACCCCGTCTGACCGGGAGCGGTGCCACCGGTCTGGTGGCCGGCATGGTGACTTCCAACGAGCCCGGCCTGTACCGGCCCGGCCAATGGGGGATTCGCATTGAAAACCTCATTCTCGCCACCCCTGACCAGACAACCGATTTCGGTGAATTCCTGAAGTTCGAGACCCTCACGCTGTGCCCCATTGATACCCGTGCCATTGCTGCCGAATTATTGTCACCGTCCGAACGCGCCTGGCTTAACGCTTATCATGACGAAGTCCGTCGCCGGCTTGAGCCCCGCGTGACCGGGCCGGCGGCAGACTGGCTGCGTCGGCACACACAGCCAGTCGAAACGCTATAATTCCCATTTCCCGCCATGCCCTCCTTAACCTGTGGGCAGCAACATCATGACCAAATACGTATTCGTCACCGGGGGCGTCGTCTCCTCACTGGGCAAGGGCATTGCCGCCGCCTCACTGGCGGCCATTCTGGAATCCCGCGGGCTGCGCGTCACCCTGCTCAAGCTGGATCCCTACATCAACGTCGACCCCGGCACCATGAGTCCGTTTCAGCACGGCGAGGTGTTTGTGACGGAAGACGGCGCAGAAACCGACCTGGATCTGGGTCACTACGAACGCTTCATTTCCACCAAGATGCGCAAGGTGAACAACTTCACCACCGGGCAGATCTACGAGTCCGTATTGCGCAAAGAGCGTCGGGGCGATTATCAGGGCAAGACGGTTCAGGTCATTCCGCATATCACCAACGAAATCCAGGATTTCATCGTGCGCGGCGCCCAGGCCGCCTGGCAGGGCGAGGCGGATGTCGCCATTGTCGAAATCGGCGGCACCGTCGGCGATATCGAGTCCCTGCCGTTTCTTGAGGCCGTCCGGCAAATGAGCCTGCGCCTGGGTCGCAACAATGCGGCCTTTGTGCACCTTACGCTGGTGCCATTCATTGCCTCGGCAGGCGAGCTCAAGACCAAGCCCACGCAGCACTCGGTACAGAAGCTTCGCGAAATCGGTATCTACCCCAACGCCTTGCTGTGCCGGGCTGACCGCCAGGTGCCGCAAGACGAGCTCGCCAAGATCTCGCTGTTTTCCAATGTGCCGCTGGATGCCGTCATCTCGGTCTGGGATGCCGATTCCATCTACGAAATTCCGGCCATGCTGCACAAGCAGGGGCTGGACAACCTCATCTGTGATGCACTCTGCATCTCGCCGCCGCCGGCGGACCTCACGCTCTGGGATCAACTGGTCCACGCTCAGAAAAACCCCCGGCACACGGTACGCATCGGCATGGTCGGCAAATATGTCGACATGACCGAATCGTACAAGTCGCTGTCCGAGGCGCTCACCCACGCCGGCATTCATGCCCGGGCTGACATTGACCTCCAGTACATTGACTCCGAAAGGCTGGAAACCGATGGCACAGACGAACTGGCGGATCTTGATGCCATTCTGGTGCCGGGCGGGTTTGGCAAGCGGGGCACGGAAGGAAAGATCCTGGCCATCCAGTATGCACGCGAAAACGACGTCCCCTTTCTGGGCATTTGCCTGGGCATGCAGCTGGGGGTGATCGAATTCGCACGCCATCAGGCCGGACTGGGCAGCGCCAACAGTACGGAATTTGATCCGTCTACGCCCCATCCGGTGGTCGCGCTGGTCACCGAGTGGCAAAACGGCCGCACTGAGGCCAAAGCCGGCAAGCATCATGATAATGCCATGGGCATGCGTAAAGGGGCCCAGCGCTGTCCGGTTGCCGCCGGCACCCTTGCGCATGCCATCTACGGCTCTGAAGTGAATGAGCGCCACCGGCATCGCTACGAGGTCAACAATGTCTATGTAGACCGCCTCGAAAGCGCCGGCATGGTGATCAGTGCACGCACACCGGTAGACAACCTTCCGGAAATCATGGAGCTGCCGTCTCACTCGTGGTTCATGGGGGTGCAGTTTCATCCGGAATTCACCTCAACGCCTCGTGACGGACACCCGCTTTTCAGCAGTTATATTGCCGCCGCCCTGAAGCGTCGCGCAACGCGCCCCGAACACCCAAGCCCTGAAGCCGTTCAGGGATCCAAGGAGACCTGATGACCAAATCCTATATCATTGCCAATGTGACGGTAACCGACCCGGAGCAGTACAAGGTGTATCAGCAGTTTTCCAGCCAGGCCATGCAGGAACACAATGTGAATATACTGGTGCGTGGCGGCGCTGCCGAGTCACTGGAAGGCGAGGCGCCGGGCCGGCTGGTTGTGCTGGAGTTCCCCAGCAAGACAGCAGCACGCGCGTTTTATGATTCCGAAACCTACCGTCAGGGTCGCGAGGCACGCAAGGATGCGGCACAAATGACCATGTTTATCGTTGAGGGCCACCCGGGTTGAGTCAACCTGTCACGCCTGTTGATTTCATTCATTCAGACCAGGATACCCATCAGTATGACTGCAATTGTAGATATTATCGGACGCGAAATTCTGGATTCGCGAGGTAACCCGACCGTCGAGTGTGATGTCTTGCTCGAGTCGGGGGCAATGGGCCGCGCGTCGGTTCCTTCCGGGGCATCCACTGGCACCCGCGAAGCAGTCGAGCTGCGCGATGGTGACGACAGCCGGTATCTTGGCAAGGGGGTGCTGCGCGCCGTCGAAAACATCAATACCGAAATCACCGAGGCGCTGGTCGGGCTGGATGCGCAGGAGCAGACCTTCATCGACTCCGTTCTCATTGATCTCGACGGCACGGAAAACAAGAGCCGGCTGGGCGCCAATGCCCTGCTTGCCGCCAGCATGGCCGTTGCCCGTGCCGCCGCAGAAGACAGCGGCTTGTCGCTGTATCGTTATTTTGGCGGCAGTGGCCCGCTAAGCATGCCCGTCCCCATGATGAACGTCATCAACGGAGGGGCGCATGCCAACAACACCCTGGACATGCAGGAGTTCATGATCGTTCCGGTGGGTGCCGAGAGCTTCCGTGAAGCCCTGCGCATGGGTACCGAGGTCTTTCATGCCCTGAAGAACCGTATTGATGCCCAGGGCATGTCAACGGCGGTGGGCGACGAAGGCGGCTTTGCACCCAATGTGGCGGGCCATGAGGCAGCCATTGAGCTGATTCTGCAAGCCGTGTCCGATGCCGGTTACGAAGCGGGCCCCGATATCGCGCTGGCACTGGATTGCGCCAGTTCCGAATTCTATCGTGATGGCCAGTATCATTTGTCTGCCGATGGCGGCCTCAGCCTGTCGGCTACCGACCTGGCCAATCTGCTGGCCACATGGTGCGACAAATACCCCATCATCTCCATTGAAGACGGTATGGCAGAAGACGACTGGGAAGGCTGGAAGATCCTCACCGACTTGCTCGGCAAGCGGGTGCAGCTGGTGGGTGACGATCTCTTCGTGACCAACACCCGCATTCTGGAAGAAGGCATATCGCGCGGGGTAGCCAACTCCATCCTCATCAAGATCAACCAGATTGGTACCCTGACCGAAACGTTCGAGGCCATTGAACTGGCGCGCCGTTCGGGCTATACCGCAGTCATATCGCACCGTTCCGGCGAAACCGAAGACGCCACGATTGCCGATATCGCCGTGGCCACCAATGCCATGCAAATCAAGACGGGCTCCATGTCGCGCTCCGATCGTACGGCCAAATACAACCAGTTGCTCCGCATCGAGGAAGAGCTTGCCGAAGTCTGCAAATATCCGGGTCGGCACGCATTCTATAACCTGCGCTGACGGCATCGGGCAGTTTCATGCCGGCAGCCGACGCCCCTTGAGCCATGCGTTTCCTGTTTGCCGTTCTATTCGTGCTGTCGCTGGTGATTCAGTACCCGTTATGGTGGGGCGAAGGCGGCTGGCTGCGCGTCAGGCAGCTGGAAAAGACCGTGGCCGATCGGCAAGCGGTAAATAGCGCCCTGAAAGCACGTAACAATGCCCTGGCGGCTGAGGTGGCTGATTTGCAGGATGGATCCCGGGCGATAGAAGAACGCGCCCGGATGGAGCAGGGCATGCTGCACGAAGAAGAAATATTTGTCCGGCTGCTGACGCGCCCGGAGGCTCAGACACAGCATAGTGATACGCCGCAGGCCGGGTCATCAGGCGAAGTAACCGGAAACTGATCGGCAGGCTCCATTGGGTTGGCCGGAGTTTGCGGATCAACGGCGCCATTGCCGGGTGTCGGGGTGCTGTCAGCGATATCCGGATGGTCGGGCGGTGCAGCAGGGTCCAGCGGACGCATGCCAGATGGGTCAGGATGGTCCCGGGCCTGCTGGCACAGCCAGCCGTGGCAGTCTTCAGGCTCTTGAAAACGCAGGCGCACACGCGGATCGGCGGAGTCGGGCCACTGCACGGGGTGGGATTGCATGGTCATGGTGATGTGGCGTTTCAGGGGCAGATAGCCCTGCGCCATGGCATGGGCTGCATACGATCCGTCCGCTTTGCCCAGTTGGCGCAAGATGGCCCGAAATGGAGGAAGATAAGGTCGATGCGGCCAGATGGCTTTCAGTACCAGTGTATTGGCCTCGTACACGGTCTGCCCTGAAAGCGGTCCGCGCCCATCGGACCAGCCCCTGTCCATGGCTGCCTGATGCTGCTCGGCCTGATAGCTGTTGCGGATCACCTTGTGCCCCCTGGCGGCCGGTACGTGGGCGTCTGGATGGGAAAAATCCGCAAAGGCATGATAAGACGGGGACACCACCGTGATCTGCCAGGCATGGCCCAGATCTTGCTGGCGGCGTTGCAGTGCCTGCTGTACGCGTTTGCGGGTCTCTTCGGGGTTGCCCCTGGCGTAGCGCGGCGCCAGCGCCGTGTCAAAGGCTTGCGCCAGTGCTTGCGGATGAACATGCTGCGTGCTGCCTGCCCGAGCCGTCTCCGCCAGGGCAAGGCTGATCATCTGCCGGGTGCTGAACCAGTGGGCAATTTCTACCGTTCCCAGCGCCAGGGTGATGAATGGCAACGCCACAACGGTAAAACCCACGGCACCAGCGCCCGCCTGCCTGCCGTACCGCGGTATGGCGCAGAGGCCAGGGCCGTTTGAGGGAGTGCAACGGGTTCCCCTGGTGGACAGGCAAGGGGCATGGGCAGACAGGGCGGGTACAGGGGTGGTCATGCTCCCAGTTTGCGTCAGTATCCGCCGTGTCGCCAGACGCAAAAACACAGATGGACAAAAAGTGTCAGCATGCGCCGGTTGGCCGACCTGGCTTTACAGCAGTGTGCAACCCATCAGTGCACCGTCGGGTCGCCGCCCGGATCTGCCCCTGACTCAGATGGAGAGATGAACAGGCTTCGGGCGTCCACGGCATCGAACTCATAGGGTTTGCCACAAAAATGGCAGTGCACGCTGATGGACTCCTGCTCCTCCAGGATATCCATGATTTCCTGCAGGCCCAGAGAGCGCAGCATGTCGCTGACCCGTTCCCGGGAGCATGAGCAGGCCCATTGCACGGGCACGGCGTCAAAGCTGATGACATCGTGTTGCCAGAGCAGCCGGTGAACAAGCTCGTCACTGGGTGTGTCCAGCAGTTCCTGGCCCTTGACGGTATCCAGCAGGTGAACCAGCTCTTCCCAGGGCTCGGCGGTTTCCGAGGACGCATGGCCCCCATGGTCCGGCAGGCGTTGCAGCAGCATGCCGGCACTGTGGGTGTCGGTTGCGCTCAGGACGAGACGGGTGTCCAGCTGTTCGGAATCGTGCATGTAGTGTTCGAGGGAAGTGGCCAGGGTGTCGCCCATGAGCGGCACAATGCCCTGATAGGGCTGCATGTTGTGGTCACGCTGACGCGGGTCCAGCACCACGACGAAGCGCCCCTTGCCATGCGTATTGACCAGAGCCTGCAGGCTGGCATCGGGTGCGACCTCGGCATCCTCCCGCAGGGTTGCCGTGGCGCGGATATCCAGATTGGCGGTGCACTCGGCCACCAGCAAGGAGACCGGGCCATCACCCTGAAGCTGCAGGACGACCGAGCCGTCAAACTTGATGTTGCTCGCCAGCAGGGTGGCGGCCGCGACCAGCTCACCCAGGACATGACGCACCGGCTCGGGCAGCGTCTGGTGGCTGAGGCCGGTTTGCCAGCTGTCGAACAGCCGTACGGCAAGGAGTCGGGCTTGCTGGTTGGCAAGCAAATAGTTTTTGAGTTGATCAGTCATGAGACACCATATTGGGGCGGTCTCGCGTATCCACAAGTCGGGTCCCGGCGATTCTGTCATGCAGGAATTGTTTTTGCGGGTCCAGCCAGGTGGGAATGAACAGCAGGAAGGGCGCAAAGACAATGAACATGTCCGTGGATGCGTAGCCGGTAAGGTGGGCGAGGCCAAATACCAGCGCCGCACCGGCAAGCGGCAGTGGCCAGACCAGCACGTAGCGCAGCAACAGCTGGCTCCAGCGCAATGGCTGTCCGTCCGCTGCCACCAGGCGGATATGCCAGGTCTTCATGGGCAGGGTCTGGCCGCGCCGCCAGCTCAGGATGAAGTAGGCGCCAATGGCCAGAAACAGCACCAGTTGGCGCGCATGACGAAAGCTGAGTGCATGGCGGCTCTGGGTAAGGGTGTCAAACAGGAGGCTTGCCAGGAAGACCACCCCGAACAGCAGCACGGCCTCGTACATCATGGCGGCAAACCGGCGTAGCCGGCCGGGGGTTGGCAGGGGGAATTCCGACCCTTTTTGTTGCATTGCAAAACCTGTATCCGATTGGTCAGCCTGTATTATCCCTTAAATCGGCAGCCATGAAAAAAGCCGCCTGACAATACGGGCGGCTTGGGCAATGGGGTTGAGCGTCAACCCGGGAGGCTGGATACAGTGGTTACTGTGCGGCCTCTGCAGTTTGTCCGGATACGGATCGCTGCGCGGGAGTCAGCTTGCTGAACAGATTCTGGATGACACGCTTCAATGCACGGAAAGGCTGAAGCTCCATCTGTTCCTGAATGGCAGCGGCCATGAGCTCACGTTCAAGAGCGTCGGTAAGGCGGGTTTCTGGTCCAATGTTTTTCATGAGGTTCTCGCGTTGCTGAAGGGGTTTAAGGGATAACCCTAATTATAGGGTTTACCCTAGGTAAAAGCAAGCAAGAATGCTGCAGCGCAAAAAAGAGCGATGCAAAGAGGCAACACTGCCCTGCGTGGTCATCAACGATGAGCGGGTGGCCAGTTGCGGATCAGGTCGGGCTGCCGGCGACCATCTCGAATCCGAACAGGCGGCAGTCCAGTGCGCCGTTATAGACCGGATACCGGCGGTGTGGCCTGAGCCGCATTGCACGCGGAAGGTCAAGATCATTGGAAATGACGTAAAGCTCCCAGCCTGCATAGTGCCGCTTGAGCTGGCTGGCCCATTCTGTCCACAGGTCTGGCCCGCTGTCGAGTCGCTCGCCATAGGGCGGGTTGGTGACAATCGTGCCCGGCTGCTCGAAAGGAGGATGGAATGTCCTTGCATCAGCCTGTTCAAAGTGGATGTGTTCGGGCTTGAGTCCGGCACGCTGAAGGTTGCGCTTTGCCGCAGTGATGGCCTGGGTGTCGGTGTCAATGCCGACCATGGACAGGGGCTGATCCTGCACGGCATCCAGTGCCTGCTGCCTGAGCGCCTCCCAGGCGGATTCGTCGTGGTCCCGCAGGCGCTGAAAGGCAAAGGGGCGTTGCCGGCCCGGTGCCATGCCCAGGGCAATCCAGGCGGCTTCGATCAGCAGGGTGCCGCTGCCACAGAAGGGGTCCAGAAGGGGCGTCCCGGGTTGCCAGCCCGACAAGGCCAGCAGACCGGCGGCCAGGTTTTCCCGCAGGGGTGCTTCGCCCTTGTCCCAGCGCCAGCCCCGCTTGAACAGGGACTCGCCTGTGGTGTCCAGATAAAGGGTGGCCGTGGTCTTGTCCAGAAACAGGTGGACCCGGGCGTCGGGACGCACAGTGTCGATGTCTGGGCGCCGGCCTTC
>DATGUI010000027.1:0-2101 GCA_035301405.1 Burkholderiaceae bacterium | reverse complement strand
CTCATCGGCGGGGTGGTGGTCACCGAGTCGGTATTCAACATTCCCGGATTGGGTCGTCTGGTGGTTGAGGCCATTCAGGCCAAGGATTTCACTATCATTCAGGGGCTGATCGTACTGTTCACCGTGGTGGACATCACCGTCAACCTGATCATCGACATTCTTTACACCATCGTCGATCCACGTATCGAATCCTGATCAAGACGGCACGGTTCAATACTTATGGCAACACAAACCAAGTGGTCAATTTTCGTATCCAGCCGCTCGACCCGACTGGCGCTGGGCACCATGATTGTCGTGGTGCTGGTCGCCATCCTGGCGCCGCTGCTGGCAACGCACAATCCCATTCAACTGGATTCCAGCGTGCGCCTGCAAGGCACCTCGTCCGAGCACTGGCTGGGTACCGACGCCTTCGGGCGTGACCTGTATTCCCGCGTGATCTACGGCTCACGCATTTCGCTTGCAGTGGGCGCGGGTGCACTCATCATCAGCATCCTGTTCGGCGTGCTGTTTGGGGCACTGGCCGGCTTCTTTCGCCGGCTCGACGGCATCATCATGCGGGTCATGGATGGCATCATGGCCATTCCCGAAGTCCTGCTGGCCATTGCGCTGGTGTCGGTGTCGGGTTCCAGCCTCACCACCGTGGTGGTGGCCATTTCCGTGCCCCAGGTCCCTCGTGTCACGCGTGTGGTGCGCGGCATTGTGCTCAGTGTGCGCGAAGAGCCCTACGTCGAGGCGGCCATTACGCTGGGCACCGCGCCCATGCGGGTGCTGTGGCGACACATGCTGCCGTCCACCGTGGCGCCGCTCATTGTCCAAGGCACTTATATCTTTGCGGCTGCCGTCATGACAGAAGCCATTCTGAGTTTTCTGGGTGCCGGCATTCCGCCCGAGACCCCTTCCTGGGGCAATATCATTGCCGAAGGGCGAATCTACTTTCAGCTGCTGCCCGGCCTCATCTTTTATCCGGGGGCCGTGCTGTCGCTTACCATACTGGCCATCAACATGATTGGGGATGCCGCCCGCGATGCGCTGGACCCCAAGCTCGAGGCCAGGAGCTGATCCGCATGAATCAAACTGTTTCCAAACCAGATCAGGAAGTGGTGCTGTCGGTTCGCGACCTGTGTGTTGAAACCATCAGCCGCAGCAACCCGACGCCCATTCTCAAGTCGGTATCCTTTGATGTCCATGCTGCCGAGACCCTTTGCATTGTCGGAGAATCCGGCTCGGGCAAGTCCGTCACGGCTTTCAGCATCATGGGCTTGCTGCCCGAAGATGCCCTGCACCGCACCAGCGGCAGCATCATCCTGAACGGGCAAGACCTCTCTCAGCTCTCGTATCACGATATTCTCAAACTGCGTGCCACCACCATGTCCATGGTGTTTCAGGAGCCCATGACGGCACTGAACCCGGTGCAGCGCATCGGCGAGCAGCTGGATGAAGTCATCCGCATTCACCGGCGTATGGCGGGTAGCCAGCGCCGCGCGCTGATCATGTCCATGCTGGAAGAGGTGGACCTGCCGGAGCCGGCCCGCATTTACCGGGCCTATCCCCATGAACTGTCCGGGGGCCAGCGCCAGCGCATTGTCATTGCCATGGCGCTCATCCTGGAACCCAAGGTGCTGATTGCCGACGAGCCAACCACGGCGCTGGATGTCACCACGCAAGGACAGATTCTCTACCTCATGAAGCGTCTGCAGCGCGACCACGGCACCTCCATCATCTTCATTACCCATGACTTTGGTGTCGTGGCAGAAATCGCCGATCGCATCCTGGTCATGCGGCATGGCGTTACCATCGAAGAGGGCGAGCGTCAGCAGATTCTTTCCAATCCGGTTGACTCCTACACCCGCGAACTGGTGTCTTCCGTACCTGGCCTGAATCCGCCCGATGCCCGTGCCGCCAAGGAAGAGCCCGTTCTCACCATCACGGGCATGTCCAAGACGTATGGACGCCGCCGGCTGTTTTCCCGGCATCAGCCCAAACCGGCACTTGATAACGTCAGCCTGAGCATTCACCGCGACGAAGTCGTGGGTGTGGTGGGCGAGTCCGGCTCGGGCAAGTCCACACTGGCGCGTTGCCTGGTAGGGCTGATTGAAGAATG
>DATGUI010000026.1:0-2318 GCA_035301405.1 Burkholderiaceae bacterium | reverse complement strand
TGGGGTCATGGTCAAAGGCCGATGGCATCAATGATCCGTCTTTGGCCAGGTCCTCAAGGTTTTCCTGCAGAATGTCTTCAACAACGGTAACCGGAGGGGCGTTCAGGGATAAATCCCGCACAATGGTGTTTGTGCCGATATCATTGCCAACCGTGCCTGCGGTTGCTGCCGGGGCAGGAGAGGCACTGGCGATGAATGTGCCGCTTCCTGGCCGCGCGATAACCAGTCCGCGGCTTGCCGCCAGGCTGATCGCCCTGGTGACGGTAGCGATGGTGACTTGAAAGTAGCGGGCAATTTCGCGTTGAGGTGGCAACCGCATCCCTGGTGTCAGTTGGCCCTGTTCAATACCTTCTTCTATTGCCTTGACCACACCCATGTATTTGCTTTTTCCGTTGGTCTTCAGCGTGGGCGCCCATTGATTGATGAGCGGGGTGCGTTCTGCTTCGGGATTGGTTTTGTCTTGTCGGCCAGGGTTGATCATTGTTGTGCTCCCTTACCAGCCAATGGTCAGGAAAGTGGACCCTGGTATGAACATAAGCCCCAATAGTACGATAAACACCGCCCCGACGAAGGGCAGTGTCCCTCTGAATACCTCCAGGACAGGCACTTTGCTGATGGCACTGATTACAAAAAGGTTCAGGCCAATAGGCGGCGTGATAACAGCCAATTCCATGTTCAGGATGAGCAGTATGGCAAAGTGCGTCAGGTCAATGCCGCTTCCGTTCAACAGCGGAATCAGGATTGGCATGGTGATCAGGATAACCGATATCACCTCCAGAAACATTCCCAGCACCAGGAAGAAAAACATCAGGGCCGTAATCAGCTGCCAGCCTTCCAGGTTCCACGAGGTAATGTGTTCGAAGATGGTGTGCGGCAGGCGCTCGGCCGTCAGGCCATAGCTGAACAGGCTGGCTGCGGCGATGATGAGCAAAATCATTCCTGCCGTTGATGCCGATAGTGTCAGCATGGAAGGGATCTTGGCCAACGGTGTCTCATAGACAAATATGGCCATGAGCAGGGCGTAGATACAGGCAACAGCCGATGCTTCCGTGGGTGTGAAATAGCCAGAATAGATGCCGCCCAGAATGATGACCGGCAATAGCAAGACACCACCTGCCTGGCGCACGGTGCGCAAGCGCACGTCAAGCGGTTGCCGCGGCGCTGGCTTCACGCCAGAACGTACGCCCGTAATGTAAGCGAACACAACCAGGACGGCTGACAGCAACAAGCCCGGGATGATGGCCGCCTTGAACAGGCCGGCAATGGACGTTTCCGTGACCATGCCATAAATAATCAGCGGAATGGACGGGGGAAGCACAATCCCCAGCCCACCGGCTGTGGCAATAAGACCCACAGACAGGGTGCGATTGTAGCCGCGTGAGACCATTTCGGGAATCATCACTGAGCCCACGGCCGCTGCCGTGGCAGTCGATGAGCCGCAGATGGTGGAAAAGAAGATGGTCGCTGATACGGCAACAACAGGCAGCCCGCCTTTGTTGTGCCCAATCCAGGCATCGACCATTTCTATCAGTTTGGCTGTTGCCCCGCTTCGGTTGAGAATTTCAGCTGAAAGGATAAAAAAGGGAATCGACAACATGGTTGTCGAATTGAGCGACCCGAACAGCACCGATGCAAACGTGCTGGCATGTTCGCCTGCAGACATGATGTAGGCCTGGCCAGCCAGGGCCAGCGCAAAAGCAACAGGGGTGCCGATCAAGAGCCCCAGGCCGAGGATACCGAAAGATGACAGCATAGACTTACTTAAATACTCAAGAGGTTGTCTTCGGAGCTGGTCTCAGGCTCAAAGACTTGGGGGCGCGGGCCGGTTTTCAGAATGTTTGCCAGATGGGCCAAGCCATGCAGCAGCATGAGCCCGCCACCAACAGGCATGATCAGCTGCGGAATCCACATGGGAACGCTGATCATGCCGAGTGTGGAATCTCCAAACAGCAGGCTCTCGTCCACCAGCAGATAGCCTGAATAGCAAAGTATCGCTGTCATGATGACGACAGCGATACTGCTGATGGTGTTGAGAAAGAACGCCACACCGGGCGAACACATCATCACAATGACGTCAACCCGCACATGAATGTTTCTCTGGATGCCGACACCTGCCGTGAGAAAAACGCTCCACAGTGCACAAAACGTTGCAATGTCATAAAGCCCGCTCACGCCTATGCCAAAAAGACGCAACACGATCTGCATCGTGACCAGCACGGTGGCTACCAGCAACAGCAGCCCGCCGAATTGTTCCGCTACCGTTTCGATGCTTCTCAGTAGGCGTCGACCATTGTTTCTCATGAAATGCCTCTTTTGAA
>DATGUI010000025.1:0-15667 GCA_035301405.1 Burkholderiaceae bacterium | reverse complement strand
GACCCGCATGATGCGATTAAAGGCAAAGGCCCACCAGAAAATGGGCAGCACCACCGCCAGCGGCGGGAACAGCCATAATGGCATGGTGAGCACCCAGCCAATCACAAAGACCGCACCCGCCACCAGTGCATTCCAGGTGGCGACCGTCAGGGCATGTTCGCCCTGGCGCTCCAGTCCCTTGTATTCCCGGCGCTCCAGATGTCGCAGCACCACCGGCATGACAAAAATGGCCGCAATGACCAGCCCCAGTATGCCTGCCATGGGAAACAGGATACCGGCAGCCATGATGGGAACCAGATAGAGTTTGACCGAGACCCAGCCCCATGCGAGCATCCAGTCATCGATGGCGTTGACCGTATCCCATTGCGAGGCCTGGTTGTCGAGCCAGCCGGTAAGCGGCGTCCAGAACATCCAGAGGAGTACAATGATGCCGAGCAGGGCAATGATAAAGGGCATCAGGATGGCTGCCAGCATCTTGGGATGCCATTGCGACACGAACGCCCGCCTGAAAGCCAGCCACACTGCTGACGCGCCAACGGGGGCAGACACGGTTGCCTTGCTTGAGTGGTCAGGAGGATTCATTGGCACTCATACTCTGTTAACGTAACAGTCAATCATAAACAAACCCGCTGAACTCTGTCTGGTCATGGCCGTCTATAACCCGCAATATCCCGATGCCCTGCAGCGCCGGCTGCAGTGCCAGGACACCACCTTGCTTGTCGTGTGCTTCTGTGCGGCATGGTGCGACACCTGCACGACCTATCAGGCCGACTTTGAAGCCCTGGCAAACGCGTGGCCTGCTGCCATGTTCATATGGATAGATATCGAAGAACACTCCGAATTGCTGGGTGAAGAAGATATTGAAAACTTTCCGACCGTCATGCTGCAAACGCGACAGAACACGGTTTTTTTTGGCGAACAGCCTCCACAAATCGGCCATCTGGAGCGGCTGATCCGCACTTTCAATCAGGATCCGGCCGCATTGCGGCCCGTTGACGGCCCGCCCCTGCTGGCAGATATCTTGTCCGCCTAGCCACCCAGCAGCACACCCACCTTGCGCCCTGATGCCTTGTCATCAGACTTTTTGTCGGTATCGGACTGTTCTGCCCGGGCAGGCGCTGCGGAAGGCTGGTACGGTTTGAGAAAGAATTCGTCAACGGGCTGGGCCGGAGCAGGCGATGCCCGCCGTGGTGGCCGTGCGTCCCGACGCCGGCGAGCGGCGGGTTCGGGAAGGTCCAGGTCGGCACGCGGAATTTTTGTCTTGATCAGCTTTTCAATGTCTGCCAGTTGACGGGTCTCGTCGGGCGTGAACAGCGCAATGGCCTCGCCGGACGCCCCTGCACGGCCCGTCCGGCCAATGCGATGCACGTAGTCTTCGGGGTTGAACGGCAAATCGTAGTTGATGACGCATGGCACCCCGGCAATGTCCAGCCCCCTTGCGGCCACATCCGTGGCGACAAGGACATCCAGCTCACCTGCCTTGAACGCATTGAGGGCGGTCATGCGATCGGCCTGGCTCTTGTCTCCGTGAATGGATTCAGCGCTGATGCCTTCGCGCTGCAGCTCGCGCGCCAGCCTGCCTGTGCCGATCTTGGTATTGGAAAAGACAATCACCTGGCTGAGATTACGCGAACGGATCAGATGCAGCACGGCGTCGCGCTTGCGATTGGCGCTGACCGCGCAGGCAACCTGCGTCACGGTATCGGCCGTCGTGTTGCGGCCGGCCACCTGGATTTCCTTGGGGTCATTCAGGAAGCGCCGGGCCAGCTTGCGAATCTCAGGGCTGAACGTGGCAGAAAAAAGCAGGCTCTGCCGGGTACGGGGCAACAGGCTGACGATACGCTCCAGGTCGGGCTGGAAGCCCATGTCGAGCATGCGATCGGCTTCGTCAAGAACCAGTATGCCCACCTGCCCAAGATTGACATGGCGCTGCTCGACATGATCAAGCAGTCGGCCTGGCGTGGCGATAAGCAGCTCGCAGCCACGACGCAGGGCATCGCGCTGCGGGACGATATCTACCCCGCCGAAAACAACCGTGGACCGCAAGGGGGTATGCTTGCTGTAATCCTTGACGCTGGAGGCCACCTGATCGGCCAGCTCGCGTGTGGGGGTGAGAATCAGTGCCCTGACAGGGTGCCGGGCCGGAGACATGCTGGTATTGGCATGGGGCAGCAGGCGATGCAGGATGGGCAGCGTGAAGGCTGCCGTCTTGCCCGTGCCTGTTTGTGCTGCGCCCATGACATCCCGCCCGTCCATCACGGCAGGCAGTGCCTGACTCTGAATGGGTGTGGGGGATGTATAGCCGGTGTCTGCAACCGCCTTGAGAATATCAGGGTGCAGGCCAAAGTCAGAAAAAGTGAGGGAGGATTCGTTAGCGATAGTGTCTGTCATTAACTTGGCGTGGCGCGACGTCAGGTCGCTTCCAACACAAGCCAGTTTAGCGCAACATGTCGGTGCAACTGGAAGGTTGGGTGTGGATAAACCTTGAAACGGGTTGGCTTCAGGGAAGGTTGTCGTTAAAACCCGACATTGAAAAGGAAGCGCAATACCCAGAACGCAACCATGCCCCCGGCAATGAGGCCCATGGCACTACGCGTTTTGGCAAAAACAAGGATGGCAATGATGCCCGCCAGGGCACGTGGATCAACCAGGGCCCGAATGCCTTCATCAAACGGCATGAGCTCGGGAACAATAATGGCGACCAGTGCAGCCATGGGCGCATAACGCAAGGGGCGCCGAACCTTGTCAGGCAGCGGTACCTTGTGCCCGAGCATCAAGTATACGCAACGTGTCAGGAAGCTGCATAGACTCAATAGCAATACGGCACCCAGCACGTAAGCTGTTGCCATCATGTCTGCCTCCGCTTAATCATCCGGTGCCGTCCGGGAGCGGCCGGGCCGCGGAAGGGCGCGCTCGGCCATCATCCCTGCCAGCACACCCGCCAGCACGGCGGCCACCAGGCCCAATCGCAGGGGCAGCGCCTGTCCAGCCCACGCCACCACACCAGAAACAACCAGGCAACACACCATGGGACGCGACTTGACCAGCGGGACGACAATGGTCATGAGCGCCAGCACGGCCGCGTACTCCAGCCCCCAGCCTGCCGGCACCAGACCACCAAGGTAAATGCCCACCATGGACGTGCTGTTCCAGATGACCCAGCCGGTGGTGGTGATGCCAAGGTAATACCAGAGCTGCTGCGCCGTGCCGACTCGCCGGGCGTCGGCGTAGCGGGAAACAAACAGCACAAAGGCGACGTCGATGATCAGAAAGCCCAGCACCATGCGTTGCCAGGTACTGTAGCGTTCGAAAAACGGATGCAGCGCCGCTCCGAATATGATGAAACGGACGTTGACAACCATGCCGGCCGCGAAGATCAGCCACAGCGGGGCATTGGCCTCGAGCAGCGGCAAGGCGGCAAGCTGGGCGGAGCCGGCATAGACCAGCAGGGTCATGAGCGCGGCCATGCTTTCAGTGAGGCCCGACTTGACCATGGCAATGCCGGTGACAAAGCCCCAGATGCCGACTGCCGTCAATGGTGCCCGCCCATCCCTGAGGCCCGTCAGGTAAGCGCGTCGGGCTGCATCATTGAACGACCGAAGCGAAAAATTGACTGCCCGGTTCTGCGCCATAGGTTGTGCTCACTCCAATCATCCAGCAATGCGGCGAATCCGTTATTGTAACCATCCTGGACTTGGTACAATCAACCATCTTTTACGGGAGAGCTCATTATGTCGATGTCTGATCGCGACGGTTACATCTGGTATGACGGCAAGCTGGTGCCGTGGCGCGATGCCAATACGCATGTCCTGACCCATTCACTGCATTATGGTCTGGCAGTATTTGAAGGCCTGCGTGCCTACGAAACCGAACGCGGTACCGCAATCTTTCGCTTGCATGATCACACCAACCGGCTGTTCAACTCGGCACACATCTATCAAATGGCCATCCCGTTTGACAAGGAAACCCTCAATGCCGCCCAGCTGGAAGCCGTTCGCAGCAACGAGCTCGCCTCCGCCTATGTGCGTCCCCTTGCCTTCTATGGCTCCGAGCGCATGGGCGTCTCTCCCAAGGGCGCAACCGTCCATGTTGCCATTGCGGCCTGGTCATGGGGTGCCTACCTGGGCGAAGACGCCCTTGAACAAGGCATACGCGTCAAGGTGTCTTCGTACGCGCGCCAGCACGTCAATGTCACCATGCCACGGGCCAAGCTCGCAAGCACCTATGCCAACTCCATTCTCGCCAACACCGAGGCCACCGAGCACGGCTACGACGAAGCCCTCCTGCTGGACACCGACGGCTTTGTGGCCGAAGGCGCCGGCGAGAACCTCTTCATTGTCAAGAATGGCACACTCTATGAGCCGGAAATCGCATCGGCCCTGACTGGCATCACCCGCTCAACCATCCATACACTGGCTGCTGACCTCGGCCTTGAAGTGATCACCGCGAGGCTCACCCGCGACGACATCTATCTGGCTGACGAAGCCTTCTTTACCGGCACCGCGGCAGAAGTCACGCCTATCCGTGACGTCGACGGCCGCCGCATTGGCGCCGGCAAACGTGGGCCCGTCACTGCCCGGCTGCAGCAGGCGTTCTTTGATGTGGTAACCGGCAAAAATCCCAAATACCACCACTGGCTGACTCCCGTCGCCTCCGCCTGAGCACCGTCTGTAACTCCATCACCCAGGACCCTTCCATGAGCCACCCCCGTGATGTCAAAACGCCACTGGATGAAACCATCATGATCACCGAGGCAGACCTCCCCTTGTACTGCCCCGGCCCCAAGGCGCCGCTGTGGAGCATGCACCCGCGCGTGTACATTGAAATCAAAAAAGAAGGACACGGGCTGTGTCCTTACTGCAGTGCCCAATACCAGCTGGAAACCGACCCGACCGCCTCATCCTGACGATGCCCGCTACGTCCGCCCGGCATGGCTGCCCGGTGGACACCTGCAAACCATTCATGGTGCACGATGCATCCGGCCGCCGTCCATTGCCTTCTCACGCCAACGCACCGAGACGCCTGACGGCGACTTCATTGATCTTGACTGGCTCAAGCCTGTCGACAGAAGCCAATCCGCCGGCACACGTGCACTCCTGATCTTTCATGGCCTGGAAGGCAGCAGCCTGAGCCCGTACGCGCAAAGCATGGCCGGCTATTTTCATCATCGTGGCTGGGTCGTGGTGGTGGGCCATTTCCGGGGCTGTTCCGGAGCACCCAATCGTCTTGTGCGAGCCTACCATTCCGGCGATGCCGACGACATCGCATTCATGGTCGATACCGTGTTGCGAACCCTGCCCGAGGCCAGCTGGCATCTGGCCGGTGTCTCTCTGGGCGGCAATGCCATGCTGCGCTACCTGGCCACGCCAGACAAACGGCACCCTGAACTGCAGGCCTGTGCCGCCATTTCCGTGCCCCTGGATCTGACCGCCTGCGGACGTCACCTGTCCGGCAGCTTTCTGGGCCGCTATCTGTATACGCCACAATTCCTCAAGACCATGAAACCCAAGGTCGCCGCCAAGGCCCGCCGTTTTCCCGAGGCATTTGATGCGCGCAGGGTGGCGCGCAGTGCCACCCTGATGGATTTTGACGATGCCTACACCGCGCCGGTACATGGGTTTCAAAATGTGCTGGACTACTGGACACGTGCCTCCAGCAAACCGGTCTTGGGACACATCCAGACGCCAACGCTTGTCCTGAATGCCCTGAATGACCCGTTTGTGCCAGCCTGGTCGTTGCCCACCCAGGATGAGGCCTCGCCTGCCATCCGCTTGCATCAACCCCCGGAGGGTGGGCATGTCGGCTTTGTCACCGGCCGCTGGCCGGGCAACCTCGGTTGGCTGCCTCGCCGCCTGGACTTGTTCTTTCTGAAACGCTGCTGAGCCGACGCTTGCGTGGTCAGCCAGACCGTTCGAAGCGTTTCAGCAACGCACGCTGAGACATCAGACGTTCCTTGATTTCCCGGATCTGTACGTCCAGCTCCGACTGCAGGTAGAAGTCTGCAGTCAGGTTGCGCGCCTGCTGCAGGTGTTCGACCGCAGTGGGCAGGGCGCCCGTATCTTCGTAGTACTGCGCCATGGCGCGCCGCGCAGAGATGGGCTCATCCAGACGCTCGTAGCTGTGCGCCCGCAAACGGTGCCAGACAGGAATATCGGGCCACTGGCTGGCGCGCTCCTGCAGAAACGCCAGGGCTTTCTGGTCGTCCCCGGACTTCTGCAAGGCTTCTGCCCGGACCATGGCAATCGATTGGCTTTGCGGCCATTGCGCCCAGGCCTGACGGGAAGCCTCAAGCGCTTCCGCTACCCGTCCGCGCTCCAGGTCAATCGCCACTGCCAGGGCAGCGACCTCGGGAGACGTTGTCAATTGCGCGCTCAGGTGGTCGAGATGCTCGGCCGCCACATCAAACTGTTTCTGCTTGAAGGCCGCAAAGGCCAGCCCGTATCGGGCAGCCTGGCGCTGTACGCCCTCGGCGTGCGTCGCATCCCGCTCCAGGGCTTCAAGCGAACGGGCTGCAGAATGGCTGGCCCGCGCCTGCAACACAATCAGCTTGGCCCGCACATACCAGAAGGTGGGATTATCGGCATGGGTGACGCCATGGCCCCGTATGCGGCTTTCAATATCCGAAAGCCGCTGGGTGGACAGGGGGTGGGTGCGGGTGTAGACGCTGCCGCCCACGCCTTCGTTCAGGCGACTGGAGCTGGCCAGCCGGGCAAACATGTCACGCATGCCGCGCGGATCGTATCCTGCCCGGCTCATCATCTGGAAGCCCACCCTGTCTGCTTCCTGCTCGGCCTGTCGAGAAAAGCCCAGTTGCCGGTCGATGGCTGCGGCCTGACCAAAGGCGGCCACCCCCATGGCCAGGTCACCGCCGCCGGCCAATCCGGCCAGCAGCGCCCCCACCAGCGAGGCCAGCAGGATGTGGCTGCTTTGCGAGCTTTGTGTCATGCCGCGGGCAATGTGTCGCTGCACCACATGAGCAATTTCGTGCGCCACCACGGACACCAGTTCGGATTCGCTTCGGGCGCTGGCAATCAGGCCACTGTGGATGCCGATATAGCCACCCGGCAGCGCAAAGGCATTGATGCTTGAATCACGCAAGCCAAATACGGTGACATGCTGGCTGGCACCTGCAGGGGCGTGCTTGACCAGCTCTCTGCCCAGGTCAGTCAGATACTGGCTGACTTCGGGATCATTGATGTAATCGGGATCCCGCCGGCCCTGCTCCATGATGGCATTGCCCAGGGTGCGCTCCAGCGCCGGCGAGAGCTCGTGCGAGGACGGCGCCCCCATGCTGGGGATGCCCACTGGCTGGCTCGTCACGCTGGCGGGCATGACAAGGGCCACCGAAACCAGGCCGGCTATCAGGCCGCATCGCAAACCGAATTTATCTGACATGGCTTCCGACCCTTTCTTCACGACCCGGTGTCCGGACGAGCCGACAGCGTTGAGGTGGCTGACCTGGACTTGCCGGCTGGCTTGCGCAGGCGCCCACGGGCGGAGAGCCGCATCAGCGTAGACAGGGCATAAAGCAGGCCGAATACTTCAACCAGGCCGGCCAGCACCCACATGGTCAGACCACCAATGGCCTGATCGGTCACGGCCGACATGCCGGGAATGGCGCGACCGCACAGATCAAAGATGGGATAGATATCCCGTTCGGTAAACGTGATGACGGCGCCGGTAATCATTTGAGGCACCGTTGTGATGATGGGTGACAGTACGCGGGCACCCGGAGACATGGCCGCAGGCGGCGTGGGCCGCCGATCCAGGATGAGGTTCCAGTACATGAAGCCACTGATGACGACCGACCAGTTCATGAGGCGATACAGCCGCCAGTCGAGCATGGAGTAAAACTGCACCACGGGAATCAGGAAGCCCAGTACCAGCACCACAAACAGCAACGGCACAAGAAACCGGTTGGTCAGCAGGGCAATGCTGAACCGCCCGACCGGGCTGCGCTGAAACTGGCGCAGCAAGCGGCGGCCGGGCAAGGTCAGGCCCGCTCGCATGACCTGACCCGGGTAAGCCGCCATGACCAGCAACGGGCCCAGATGGTGCAGCACCAGATGCTGCAGGCGGTGCGCAAAGAACAGGCGCTCGGAGTAGTAGTCGATGCGTGTATGCAGCGACAGGTAGAGCATGACGACACCCGTCCAGAACAGGATATGTCTGGGAAGTGTCACCCTGTGTACCCGGGCCCCCCGCACAAACAGCGCGCAACCTGCCACGAAGGCAAGGATGAGGGTGGGAGAAAACTCCCATGGCCGGAGCCAGTCAATAATCACCTGAATGAGCGAAGCATCCATGGCAGTTCAATAAATGTAGTCATCGAGCCAACCCAAGGCGGTCCAGACATGCACGACCACCATGGCAATACCAAAGATGATGACCACGCCTCCGATAAATGTCGTGATGATGGCGGCAATGACCGCATCCCAGCCGGTTTGGGTTTCACGCCCGGAATACGGGTTGTAACGCGCATCGAACTTGTCGTCGGGTGTCAGCGCAAAAACCAGCGACTCGATAATGCCCGCGCTGATGGGGACAAGGAGCAGCAGGAAGGGGACGTTGTCCCACCAGACCGGGTAGAATTGGGCGAGCAACAGCATGACAACGGAGAACGTCGTGACCAGCCAGGCGTGCTGCCTTCCCAGGTACCACCAATGTGCACCGAACAGGCCCAGCAGACTGGCCAGCCATGCAACGACAACCTTGTTACGATGAGCGACCGCGGGACTGGTTTGCTCCATGAAACCCCTTGTTTCTGTTGCAGTAATGCAGGGCGTGGCAGACCATGCCGCTGCCACCCCGTCCATTGTAATCGAGCCGGACGCTTGCGACTATGCCTGAACCAACCCACGATATCATCATACATGGCGCCGGGCCGGTGGGCAGTGCACTGGCGCTTGCCCTGGCCAGAAAGACCCGCCGGCCAGACCGGATCGCCCTGCTGGGCGAGTTCCACAGTCCGGACGACAAGACCGCCGCCTCGCAACCCGATCCCCGAACACTGGCCCTGAATCACGGCAGCCGCACGTTTCTCGAATCACTGAACGCCTGGCCGACGGCCAGTGCCGACATCACAACCGTCCATGTCTCGCAGCAACACCGGCTGGGGCAGACCCTGATCCGGAACGATGAACTGGATGTCCCCCGTCTTGGCAGCGTCGTTGCTTACGAAGCCCTGCTGGGCAGCCTGCACGCACGCTTGCGACACAGTGGGGTTGACCTCATTGCACACGCCCAGGGGCAGCCCCAGGTCACCGATGGTCATGTGGTTACCCGGCTTCCCCAGGGGCATGTCTCGGCACGGGTTGCCGTACAATCTCATGGCCGGCAGCCCGGCGGCTTGCACCGCACCTATAACCAGCAAGCCATTCTGGCGATGGCACAGGCCAGCGCCCCGCAGGCCGGCCGGGCGTATGAACGTTTCACCAGACAAGGGCCACTGGCCTTGCTGCCCCATCCCGCCGCTCCCGCCCTCTACGCCGTCGTATGGTGCTGTCCGCCACACCAGGCACAGCGGCTTCGAACCCTGCGCCAACCCGACTTCGATGCCGCACTCAATGCCAATTTTGGAGACCGGCTGGGCCATCTGCAAACGATAGGCCCCCGACATGGCTTTCCCCTGGCCCTGCACGCCGGTCCGGTGCTGGTGAATCCGCTTGCGGTGGCCGTGGGCAACGCGGCCCAGACTTTGCATCCGGTCGCCGGCCAGGGCCTGAACCTCGGACTCAGGGACGTCGCGCAGCTGTCCATGGTGCTGGGTTGGTGGCTTGCCCGGCCCCATGCCGACGTTCGGCCTGCGCTGCGCAACTATGTGAATACCCGCCAGTCCGACCGCTGGCTGACTGCCGCCGTGACGGATGTCCTGCCTCGACTGTTCACCACCGGCAACCCCCTGATCGAGCATGCCTGTGGCCTGGCGCTGCTGGGCCTGGACACCTGCGCACCATTGCGACGTCAGCTGGCCCGTCACCTGCTGCAGGGCCATCGGGTTTAGCGCCTGCTTATTTTTACAGTACGGTTACTGTCCTCCAACTGCTAAAATCCCTTGCATGCAGATTGGCCCCTGGACCCTTCCCAACCCGGTTTTTGTCGCACCCATGGCGGGTGTTACCGACCGCCCCTATCGCAAGCTGTGCAAGCAGCTGGGAGCCGGTCATGCCGTGTCGGAAATGGCTGCCAGCAACCCGCGGCTATGGGACAGCGTCAAGACTGCCCGCCGCCTCAATCACGATGGCGAAATCGATCCCATCACCGTGCAGCTGGCGGGCTCGGACCCGGCCATGCTGGCCGAGGCGGCCGTATTCAACATCAAGAAAGGCGCCCGCATCATCGACATCAACATGGGCTGTCCGGTAAAAAAAGTCTGCAAGGAGGCCGCCGGATCCGCCCTGATGCGCAACGAACCCCTGGTCAGGGAAATTCTGGAAAGCGTCGTGGCCGCCTGCAGGCCCCACGAGGTGCCTGTCACGCTCAAGATCCGCACCGGCTGGGATGCCAGCTCGCGCAATGCGCCCCAGATTGCCCGGATGGCTCAGGATATCGGCATTGCCGCCCTGGCTGTGCACGGGCGAACCCGGTGCGACCTCTATCGGGGCGAGGCCGAATACGACACCATCCGGGCGCTCCGTCCCATCCTCGACATCCCCCTGATCGCAAACGGCGATATCGACAGCCCCGAAAAAGCCCGCTACGTATTCGATTACACTGGCGCGGATGCCATCATGGTGGGCCGGGCTGCCCAGGGTCGTCCCTGGATTTTCCGTGAAATCAATCATTTCCTGAGGCACGAGGAAGCCCTTCCCGGCCCCACGTATGGCGAACTTCGCACCATCCTTCTCGACCATCTGGAAGAGCACTACACTTTCTATGGTGAAGACACGGGAGTGCGTTCAGCCCGCAAGCATATTGGCTGGTATCTGGCCCAGGTCCCCGATGCGGCAACCTGGCTGCCCCGCATCAACCGAATCCGCACGACTGCCGAACAGGCCCGCGTGCTGGACGACTGGCTGGGTCGCTACGCCAGCACTGACATCTATCAACATCAGCCAGCCATGCCGGCTGCCGCCTGATTCCTCTCATTCTTGTTCATCATCCACCATGACTCATCTCAACCCATTGGAGCAATCTGTACGCGAACAACTCGATCGCTATTTCACGGATCTGGGCGACTCCAATCCGCGCAACCTGCTGGCCATGGTTGTCAACTGCGTCGAACGACCCGTCTTGCAGCTTGTGCTCGAAAAAACCAGCGGCAACCAGACCCGGGCCGCAGAAATATTGGGCATTACCCGCAGCACATTGCGTCGCAAGTTGCAGGCTCATGACCTCAAACCCTGATACGCTCCCATCTGGATCCCTTACTCATGAAAATTCGTACCGCCCTGTTATCCGTCTCGGACAAGACAGGCATTATCGAGCTGGCACAGGCCCTGACTGATCGCGGAATTGTGCTCCTGTCTACCGGAGGCACTGCCCGCCTGCTGACCGAAGCTGGCCTGAAGGTCACGGAAGTGGCCGATCACACCGGATCACCCGAAATTCTTGATGGCCGGGTCAAGACCCTGCACCCTCGCATACACGGCGGCCTGCTTGCCCGTCGCGACAACGCCGCGCACCTGCAAACCCTCAGGGACCACGATATTGCTGCCATTGACCTGCTGGTGGTGAACCTCTATCCATTTCAGGAGACCGTTGCCGATCCGGATGCCCGGCTTGGCCATGCCATCGAGAACATTGATATTGGCGGGCCAGCCATGATTCGCGCTGCCGCCAAAAATCATGGCACGGCGCAAGGAGGAGTAACGGTTGTGGTGGATCCCGATGATTACCAGCGCGTGATCACCGAGCTTGACCAGGAAGATGGCGTGGCACCGCATGCCCTTCGCCTCGCCCTGGCCACCAAGGCGTTTGCCCATACGGCCGCCTATGACGGCGCCGTCGCCAACTATCTGAGCAGCCTTGCCGAACCGCAACCCGCCCCGGATGCCCCGCCAGCACGCGACGCCTGGCCAAGGGTGCTCAACCTGCAGTGGCATCGTCACCAGGCGCTTCGCTATGGCGAAAACCCGCACCAGCAAGCCGCCTTCTACGTCGACCGCTCAACTGCATCGGGTCTGCTGGCCAGCTATCACCAGCATCAGGGCAAAGCACTGTCATACAACAATATCGCCGATGCCGATGCCGCCTGGGAATGCGCAAGACAGTTCAGCCAGCCGGCCTGCGTCATCGTCAAGCATGCCAACCCGTGTGGCGTGGCGGTTGCAGATCATCTGCTGCAAGCCTACGAAAGCGCCTTCAAGACAGACTCCACGTCCGCTTTTGGGGGTATCATTGCCTTTAACCAGACGGTGGATACAGACGTCGTCGAAGCCCTGTCCCGACAATTTCTTGAAGTACTGCTTGCGCCCGGTTATACCGACGACGCACTGGCCGCTCTGGCGACAAGAAAGAACATACGGGTTCTGGAAATCCCGCCTGGCACCGATGCCAATGCCATGGACGTCAAGCGGGTGGGTGGCGGCTGGCTGGTACAAAACCCCGACCTCCATATCCTGGCGCCCGACGACCTGCAAGTGGTCACCACGGCCCAGCCCACGGCCCGACAACGCCATGACATGCTGTTTGCGTGGCAGGTGGCCCGCTATGTGAAGTCCAACGCCATTGTCTTCGCCAACCATGGCATGACCCTGGGCATTGGCGCCGGCCAGATGAGCCGTCTGGATTCAGCACACATTGCTGCCATCAAGGCTGACCATGCCAAGCTGGATCTGGCAGGCTCGGTGGTTGCTTCTGATGCCTTCTTTCCATTCCGTGACGGGCTGGATGTGGTTGCCGAAGCCGGGGCGACCTGCATTATCCAGCCAGGTGGCAGCATACGCGACGACGAAGTCATTGCAGCCGACAATGAACAGGGCATTGCCATGGTGTTCACGGGCGTCCGGCACTTCCGGCACTAGGTGCGCGCCGACATGCGTATCTTGGGCATTGATCCGGGGCTGCGAAACACGGGTTTTGGTGTCATTCAGGTACAAGGATCCCGCATGGCCTACATTACCAGCGGCACCATACAGATCCCGTCCAACCAGCCCCTGGCGACGCGACTCAAGCTGATTCTTGACGATATCCGCGAAATTGCGCGCTCCACGCAGCCGCATGTTTCAGCCATAGAAAAGGTCTTTGTCAACGTCAATCCGACCACCACGCTGCTGCTCGGACAGGCAAGGGGTGCAGCCTTGTGTGGCCTGGCTGACACCGGGCTGGAGGTGCACGAATACACCGCCCTGCAGATCAAGAAGTCGGTCACGGGAAACGGCCACGCCGACAAGGAGCAGGTTCAGCACATGGTCCGGCGCCTGCTGAACCTGACTGCCCAACCTGCCGCCGACTCGGCCGATGCGCTGGCCTGTGCGATTTGCCATGCGCATACCCACCCCCTCACCCAGCGCCTGCAGCAACAGGGCGGGTTGTCAGTGGCTGCCGGAGCGCGACTGCGCGGCGGCCGTCTTGTCCGCTAACGGATTAAGGAAACCAGCCATGATTGGACGCATACGCGGCATACTCATCGAAAAGCATCCCCCCACCGTCAGTGTGGAGGTTCAGGGGGTGGCCTACGACATTGATGTCCCCATGACCACCTTCTATGACCTGCCGGCCACCGGGGCAGAAATCATCCTGCATACCCATCTGGCAGTGCGCGACGATGCCCACGTCCTCTACGGATTTTCCTCGCTGCGCCAGCGCCATGCCTTCCGTACGCTTATCAAGGTAACCGGTGTGGGGGCACGAACCGCGCTCGCTGTCCTGTCGGGCATGACTGTCGAAGAACTGGCCACGGCCGTTGCCGAGCAGGAAGCCGCCCGCTTGCTGCGGGTACCCGGCATCGGAAAGAAGACTGCCGAACGCCTGCTGCTGGAACTGCGCGACAAGCTGGGCGAACTGCCCGGACCCGACGGCACAACAGCCACCACCCCTGTGGCCGGCAATGATGATGTCTCGGCTGCGCTGGCTGCACTGGGCTACTCGACGGCGGAAATCCGCAAGGCCGTCAAAAGCCTGCCCAAGGACGCCGATACCACGGAAGGCATACGCCTGGCCCTGCAAGCCCTTTCAAGGGCCTGAAACTGCTGCAGGCAGGGTTGCTCTGGTGTACGATAGCTGTAAATATATTCAGTTGACCCGCCATGGCCATACACCCCGATTCCTTTCCTGCCCAAGACGTCCCCGAGCGCATTGTCGCGCCCGAATCTGCATCTCCCGGCGAAGATTCGGTTGAACGCGCACTCAGGCCACGCACCCTGCGCGACTATACCGGCCAGCAGGCGGTATGTGACCAGCTCGAGCTGTTCATCACGGCAGCCCGGCAGCGGCAGGAGTCCCTGGATCATGTCCTGCTGTTTGGTCCACCCGGGCTGGGCAAGACCACCCTGGCGCATATTGTGGCGCACGAGCTGGGGGTGCAACTGCGTCAGACCTCCGGCCCCGTGCTTGAACGCCCTGGTGATCTGGCCGCGCTGCTCACCAATCTTGAACCCAACGATGTCCTCTTCATCGACGAAATCCACCGGCTGTCGCCAGTCGTCGAAGAGATTCTCTATCCTGCGCTCGAAGACTACCAGATCGACATCCTGATCGGCGAGGGCCCTGCTGCACGTAGTGTCAAGATTGACCTCCAGCCATTCACGCTGGTGGGCGCCACCACCCGTGCCGGCATGCTGACCAACCCCCTGCGAGACCGCTTCGGCATTGTGTCGCGGCTGGAATTCTATTCTCCTTCCGAGCTGACCCTCATTGTTCAGCGTAGCGCCCAGTTGCTCAACATGGCTTTGACCCCAGACGGCGCCACCGAGATCGCGCGCCGCTCCCGTGGCACGCCGCGCATTGCCAACCGCTTGCTGAGGCGGGTACGCGACTACGCCCAGGTACGTGCCGATGGCCAGGCCACGGCCGATGTGGCCCATGCCGCCCTGGCCATGCTGGAAGTCGATCCTTTTGGCCTGGACCTCATGGATCGCAAGCTGCTTGATGCCATCGTGCACAAGTTCGACGGCGGGCCGGTCGGCATTGACAGCCTGTCTGCCGCCATCGGCGAAGAACGCGACACCATAGAAGATGTCATCGAGCCCTACCTGATTCAGCACGGCTTTGTGCAGCGCACATCCAGGGGACGCATTGCCACACGCACCACCTGGCAACATCTGGGGCTAAATCCGCCGGAGCAGTAGCGTCGTCTCGCCCTTCAACACTGCCCTGCTGGCAGCCGTCAGCACCAGCGTGTTGTAGCCGTCCTCATCAACCGTCAGCAGGCCGTGGGCCAGCAACTGCCGAAGCACCCGGCGCCAGACCTGCTCCGACAGGTCTGCCCCCACGCCAAATACGGTCAGGGTGTGGTGTCCGTAATCATGAATGCGGCGGGTCGGCCGCCCCCTGAGGATGTCAATCACGTGGCCGGCACCAAATCGCTGCCCCCGCTCCCGCCAAAGGCGATACACCGCTGAAAGGATTTTTTGTGCCGCGATGGTGCCGTCCCAGTGCACGGGCGGGGTCAGGCAGTTGTCACAAGCATGACACGCCTGCATCGGCTGGCCAAAATGCGCCAGCAGATACTGTCTTCGACAGGCGATGGTCTCGCACAAGCCCAGCATGGCATCAAGCTGCCCGC
>DATGUI010000024.1:0-10853 GCA_035301405.1 Burkholderiaceae bacterium | reverse complement strand
CACCTGGGATCGGATCGCAGCTTTTATGGCTTGCATCCTGATATTCACGTGGTCTGGCTGGGTCAGTACGTGGGCCGCTGGACGGCCGTGTGTGGTCCGGCACTGGCGAAGCTGTGGGCCATGCGGCGGCTGGTGCGGCACACGCACCCGGACGTTGTGCTCAGTTTCCTCACCAACGTCAATGTGAATGTCCTGATGGCGACTCGTGGCCTGGATGTCCCGGTTATCGTGGCCGAGCGTACCAATCCGGCGCATAGCCAGGCGGCCGGGCGTGTCCTGCGGGCCATGCGTCGCTGGTTGTATCCGCGGGCGCAGGCAGTCCTTGTCCAGACGCAGGCAAGCATTGACGACATGCATGTGGCCGTTCCTGGTCTGAAACACGTATGGGCCATCCCCAATCCATTGCCTCCTGCCTTGCCTGTCCCGTCTGATTCGGTGCAGGCCAGTGTGTCTGCGCAGGGCAGAGGCAGGCGATTGCGTATCGTGGCCATGGGCCGTCTGGTGGCTTCCAAGCAGTTCGATCAGTTGATCCACGCTTTTTCCGGCATTGCATCGCAACATCCTGGCTGGGAGCTTGTCATATGGGGGGATGGACCCCGTCGTTCCGCCTTGCAGCAGCAGATTGATTCCCTCGGGCTTGCCAACCGCGTACAGTTGCCCGGTGTGACCCGCCAACCGTGGCATGAGCTGGCGCAGGCACAGCTGTTTGCCATGACGTCGCGTGTCGAGGGCTTCCCCAATGTCCTGCTTGAGGCCATGGCACTGGGTTGTCCTGCCGTGGTGGTTGACTGCCCCAGCGGCCCAGCTGAAATGACGCAGCAGGGCGAACTCGCCCGGCTTGTGCCCCTGGATGACTTGCCGGCTCTGAGCGCCGCACTGCAGGCATTGATGTCGGACTCCGCCCTGCGCCGCAGGCTGGGTGAAAAAGGTGCGCAGGACGTGGCTGTACGCTATGACCTCGAAGCCATTCTTGAACAGTGGGACGCGGTATTTCGGGCCGTGAGCCGTTCTCCCTCGTCGGCATGAGTACCGCAGCGCTCTCAACAACAACCGGAAAGTCGCTGCACATCGTGCATGTGATATCGGGCCTGGGGCAGGGTGGCGCTGAAGCCGTGTTGTTCCGACTCGTCACCGCACCCGGGCAGGCGCATCGCCATACCGTCATCAGCATGGGCGGCCTGGACCATTACGGCCCACGGCTGCAGCAGGCGGGCATAACAACCATCACGCTGGGCATGTACGGCCCGCTCTCCACGCTGCGCGGTTGCTGGCGCCTCAGAGCATTGTTGCGTCGCGAGCAGCCCGATGTGGTTCAGACCTGGATGTATCATGCTGACGTGCTCGGCGGTGTTCTGGCGCGTCTGGCAGGCTTGCGGGCCATTGTCTGGGGTATTCGCAATTCTGGTGCACATTTTTCCCTGACCAGCCGGTCCTCCCGGCTGTCGGCCGCCCTGGGTGCCCGCCTGTCCGCTCGTGTGCCGGCCGCCATTGCCGCGTGTGCGCACGAAGCCCTGCATCAGCATCAGCAGTGGGGCTATGACGCAACAAAATTTACCGTCGTGCCCAATGGCTATGATCTGGCGCAATGGTCTGCAGATCCTGCGGTGCGGCGCGCTGTCAGGCGGGAATGGGGGGTGACGGATGCCACGCCGGTTATCGGCTGTGTGGCTCGCTGGAATCCGCTGAAAGATCACGCCAACCTGATTGCTGCCATGACCAGGGTGCGTGAACGCGTCCCCGATTCCCTTCTGATCCTGGTGGGTAACGACATGGACGCGGGCAACGCGCCGTTGGCCGAGCTGTTGCAGTCTTATGGCCTGGATCGTGGGGTGGTCCTCATGGGTCCGCGCAACGATGTCCCGCGTCTCATGCAGGGGCTGGATGTGCATGTGTTGTCCAGTCTGGCCGAGGGCTTTCCGAATGTGGTGGCCGAAGCCATGGCCGCGGGCGTGGCCAATGTCGTTACCGATGTGGGTGATGCAGCGTTCATTGTGGGCGATTACGGAACCGTTGTCCCAGCCCGTAATGCTGTGGCCCTGGGTGACGGAATCATCAATGTGCTGGATGCACGCGGATCTGAAGACGCCATTCAGCAGCGGGCTCAGGCTCGGCAGCGCGTATTGACCGAATTCAGTCTGGACGCCATGGTTGGCCGCTGGGCCCGACTTTGGGAGACCGTGGCCAGCAACAATCCGGCCCCCCACGCGTCCAGCGAAAATACGGGCAGATGCGTGCTTGTCGTCGTCAACAATCCGGCCTTTTTTCTTTCTCATCGTCTGGCCCTGGCCGAGGGCGCACGAGACCGTGGTCATGAGGTTCACATCGCAACCATGGACGGGCCTGCCGTGGAAGAAATCCGGCGTCTTGGCTTTACGCACCATGTGCTGCAGATGTCGCGCAGTGGCAAGAACCCCTTGCAGGAACTGCGTACCCTGGCGGGCTTGTGGCGCTTGTTCAGACGGGTGCGACCCGATCTGGTGCATGCCGTCACCATCAAGGCGGTAATCTACGGGGGCATGGCTGCCCGTCTGGCCCGAGTTCCCGCATTGGTAGCGGCCATCTCGGGTCTGGGCTACCTGTTTACCCGCCCATCGAAGCGGTTTGACATCACGCGGTGGGCGGCAACGCAACTCTATCGTCTGGCTCTTGGGCACCCGCACAGCCGGGTCATCTTTCAGAATACTGATGATCGCGACACGCTGGAAAGCCTCAGGGTTGTAACACCTGATCAGAGTGTACTGGTGCGCGGCTCGGGGGTGGATCTGAGTGCATACACGGCCGTCAGTGAGCCCGGCGAACCCCCTTGCGTTGTGGTCTGCGTCGCGCGCCTGCTGCGCGACAAGGGCATCCATGAGTTCATTGAGGCGGCAAAGTGTTCAAGAGAAGCGGGCGATCCGATCACCTGGCAGCTGGCGGGCGCACCCGACCCGGGCAATCCAACCAGTCTCGGTCAGGGCCAGGTTCAGCAATGGCATGATGAAGGGGTCATCACGTGGCTGGGTGAAAGGGATGATGTGGCCCGCCTCTACCAGCAGGCGCATGTGGCTGTCTTGCCTTCCTATCGCGAAGGGCTGCCCAAGTCCCTGATCGAGGCGGCCGCATGCGGGCGCGCCATCGTGACCACGGATGTGCCGGGATGTCGTGACGCCGTGGTGCCTGGGGTAACGGGGGTGCTGGTTCCGCCGCAGGATGCCCGCGCACTTCTTGAGGCCGTCCGGAGCCTGGCGGCTGATCCGGCGGCCCGCCAGGCCATGGGCCGGGCAGGTCGTGAGCTGGCCGAGCGCGAGTTCGGCATAGAACAGATTGTGAACGAGCAGCTGGCCATCTATGATGAGTTGCTTGTCCCAGTCGCGACCCCCAGATAACTGTCCAGCCCCAACTCGTGCAGGACCTCTTCGGTATGCTGACCCAGCAAAGGCGGTGCCATGCGGTATTGCACGGGGGTGTCCGATAGCCGTATGGGGTTGGCCACCGTGGGTGCCTGGCCGGCAACCGGATGGGGCATGTCCTTCCAGAGCCCCCGGTGCCGGACCTGTTCATTGTCAAAGACCTGGGCCAGATCATTGATGGGGCCACAGGGAACCTTGACCTTCTGCAGCGCGGCAATCCAGTCGTCTCTTGCGCGTTGCTTCATGATGGGTTCAAGAATGGCAACCAGGGCCTCCCGATTGGCCAGACGCAGGCTGTTGGTGCGGTAATCGGGATGATCAGCCAGTTCCGGGTGGCCAAGCGTCTGGCAGTACGCCAGAAACTGGGAGTCGTTGCCAACGGCCACGATCAGATGCCCGTCGCTGGCGGCGAACACCTGGTAGGGAACAATGTTCTGGTGTGCGTTGCCGGCGCGTTGCGGTGCCTCGCCGCTGGTCATGAAATTCAGTGTCTGGTTGGCCAGCATGGCAACGTGGCAATCCAGCAAGGCCATGTCGATGTGCTGGCCCAGGCCGCTGTGATGGCGCTCCTGAAGGGCGCCCAGTATGGCCACGCTGGCGTACATGCCGGTAATGATGTCACTGACGGCCACTCCTGCCTTTTGCGGGCCGCCTCCGGGGAGATCATCGCGCTCGCCGGTGATGCTCATGAGGCCGCCCATGCCCTGGATCATGAAGTCGTATCCGGCCAGCGGCGCCATGGGGCCGGTATGTCCGAAGCCGGTGATGGAGCAATAAATCAGTGCCGGATTGATGGCTTTCAGGCTGTCGTAATCCAGGCCGTATTTTTTCAGGCCGCCGGTCTTGAAGTTTTCGACCAGGATATCGGCCTGCGACACCATTTTCCGTATCAGTTCGGCGCCTTCCTTCGTGGCGATATCCACGGTGACAGAACGCTTGTTGCGATTGGTGCTGAGGTAGTAGGCCGCTTCGGTGGTTTCGTTGCCTTGGGCATCCTTGAGAAAGGGCGGACCCCAGCGGCGCGTGTCATCGCCGCTGCCAGGGCGTTCGATTTTGATCACGTCTGCACCCAGGTCTGCCAGGTTCTGGGTACACCAGGGACCAGCGAGCACACGGGACAGATCAAGAACGCGAATGCCGCTCAAGGGACTGCGACGAGCATTCATGGGGAAACTCCTGTCAATATCATTTGTTCAAATCAAAAGGGTAGTGTTCTGTCCGGGGCGAGGTGCCTGAACGCCTGCCGGTATTCATCCTGGATACGGGCCAGGCCCTCAGCCGTTTCCGCCTCGAACCGCAAGACAATCACGGGCGTGGTGTTGGAGGCGCGGGCCAGCCCGAAGCCGTCGGCGTACTCGGCGCGCACGCCGTCCAGCGTGATCAGGCGTTGGGCGGTAGGAAACTCGCCGTGCTCCTGCAATCTGCGGATCAGGGCAGCGGGCTCGCCCTCTGCCAGCCTGAGCTGGAGCTCGGGTGTGGCGATGTCCTGGGGCAGGGCATTCAGAATAGCAGAAGGATCGGGGTAGTGAGACAGGATTTCCAGCAGGCGTGCGCCTGTATACAGGCCGTCGTCAAAACCGTACCAGCGTTCGGCAAAGAAAGTGTGGCCACTCATTTCACCGCCCAGCGCGGCGTCAAGTTCGATCATTCTGGCCTTGATGAGTGAATGGCCGGTTTGGCCCATCACTGCCTTCCCGCCTGCTCCCGTAATGGCACGCTCGACGTGGCGCGAGCATTTCACGTCAAACACGATGGTGGCACCAGGCTGGCGGGACAGGACATCTTGTGCGTAAAGAATGAGGTGTCGATCAGGCCAGATGATGTTGCCCTCTTGTGTCACCACCCCCAGGCGATCGGCATCCCCGTCAAAGGCCAGACCCAGATCACATTGATGAGCGGCGACGTGGGAGATGAGGTCGGCCAGGTTGGCGGGAACGGCCGGATCAGGATGATGGTTGGGGAAGGTGCCGTCCACGTCACAGTACAGTGGATAAACCTCGCAGCCCAGCCTGGTGAACAGGTGCTCGGCGACCACGCCCCCCGCCCCATTGCCACAGTCGATGGCAATCCGCATGGGGCGAGCCAGCCTGACATCATCGACAATGCGCGCCACATAATGTTCCAGCATATCCTGACTGTGCCGGTTGCCGGGAGCCAGACCATCCAGGGGATCAGGATGCAGCATGATGCGGCGCAATGCCTGGATGTCTTCGCCGTAGAGGGTCTTGCCGGCCAGCATGATCTTGAAGCCGTTGTAATCGGGGGGGTTGTGGCTGCCTGTGATCGCAATGCCGGAACCAGTTTTCAGCACATGGGCGGCGTAATACACCAGCGGAGTCGGGACGCAGCCCAGGTCAACGCTGTCGACGCCGCCTTCGTTGAGTCCGTCGTGCAGGGTCCGGGCCAGGTCCGGACTGCTCAGCCGGCCGTCATAGCCGACAACCACAGTATTCACGTCTGCCTGGCGTGCCTGCTGTGCCAGTGCTCGCCCCAGATGACGGGCAAAGGGGGCATTGAGTTGATCGGGCAGCGTGCCACGGATGTCGTATGCCTTGAAAACAGATGCGGGGAAATGGACGGATTCGGTCACGGTTGTTCCACAGATGACAAAGAGGGTCAGCCGTGATTATCCCTTATATTGAACATGCTTTAAAATCGGCCAATCAAATGTGGCATTGCTAATCAAGGAAGTTGACATGGGTCAGTTGCAGGAACTTGCACAGCTGGTGGGTGAATCCAATGTTCTGACACACGATCAGGCGCAGTCGGCCCTGATGGATTGGCGTGAACGCTTTACTGGCCAGGCCATGGCCGTGGTCAGGCCCGGCTCGCCGCAAGAGGTGGCCAGCGTGGTGCGCTGGTGTCTGGCCAATGGCGTGCCCGTGGTGCCCCAGGGGGGTAACACCGGGTTGTGTGGCGGGGCCACGCCCGATCAACAGGGCAACGCCATCGTGCTGTCACTGGCCCGGCTCAACAGCATCCGCGACATTGATCTCGAAAACGACACCATGGTCGTCGAGGCCGGCTGCATTCTGCAAACGGTCCAGGAAGCCGCCCACGGCGCCGGCCGGCTGTTTCCGCTCAGTCTCGCGGCCGAGGGAAGCTGCACCATAGGGGGCAATCTGGCCACCAATGCAGGCGGGACGCAGGTCTTGCGCTATGGCAATGCGCGTGATCTCACGCTGGGGCTTGAAGTCGTCACGGCCCAGGGCGAAATCTGGAACGGCCTGCGCGGCCTTCGCAAGGACAACACTGGATACGATCTGCGCAATCTCTTCATTGGCAGCGAGGGCACCCTGGGCATCATTACCGCTGCCACGCTCAAGCTCTACCCCCAGCCCGTGGCCCAGTGCACGGCCTTGCTGGCCCTGAACAGCATCCCCGATGCCATCACGGTGCTCAACATGGCTCGCCAGGGGTTTGGCCCGGCACTGACCGGCTTTGAGCTCATGGCAGGCAATTGCCTGCAGGCTGTCGTCAACTGCTATCCCGAGCAGCGTCTGCCGTTTGAGGGCGACTCGGCCGATCAACCCTGGTATGCCTTGCTCGAACTCTCAGACAGCGAAAGCGAAGACCACGCCCGTGAGCGTTTCGAAACCGTGCTGGGCGAGGCCATTGAAGCCGGGGTGGTGTCCGACGCCGTGGTCGCCGAAAGCCTGGCGCAAAGTCATGCATTGTGGCACCTGCGCGAAAGCGTGCCCCTGGCCGAGCGCAAGTTCGGCTTCGGGATCAAGCACGATGTCTCCATTCCGGTATCACGCATCGCTGAATTCGTTTCCAGCACCAACGCCGCCCTGCAGCAACAGTTTTCGGGCATCGAGCACGTGGTGTTCGGGCATCTCGGTGATGGCAATCTGCACTACAACGTCGCGGCGGGTGACAGCTGGGAAGACGCCGAGCTGGAGCGCGTACAGGCGGATGTCAGCCGGCTCATTTATGATCAGGTCCATCAGTTTGATGGCTCCATCAGCGCCGAGCATGGCGTTGGCCAACTCAAGCGCGATACCTTGCCGCGCTACAAGGAAGCGGTCGAGCTGTCACTGATGCGCACCATCAAGCAGGCGCTGGATCCTGCCGGCATCATGAATCCGGGCAAGGTCGTCTAGAAGTCGGGCCGCAGCAACTGGCAGGCGCCCGGGCACGCCAGCATCAATAGCGCTGGCAAAGCGGGCAATAGTAGGTAGCGCGCTGGCTCTGCACCAGCCTGCGTATGGGCGTGGCGCAATGCCGGCATGGCTGCCCTTCGCGATCATAGACAGCCGCATGCAGCTCGAAGTATGCGCCGGGTGCGCCGCTGGCATTGGTATAGTCGCGCAGCGTGCTGCCCCCGGCCGTCAGCGCCTCATTCAGTGTGTCCCTGGCGGCCGCTATCAGCCTGATGCAACGCTGTTCCGACAGCCGGCCGGCAGGCCGTTTCGGGTTGATGCGCGCCTTGAACAGGGATTCCGATGCATAAATGTTGCCAATGCCGACAATGATGCGGCTGTCCATCAGTGCCTGTTTGATCGCCTGACGCTTGCCTGCAAACTGCGTGCGCAGCCAGCTTGCCGTCAGGGATGCATCAAAGGGCTCCTTGCCAAGCGACGCAAGCAGCGGATGCGTGTCGGTCGCCGGCCCCAGGTGGGCCGGGTGCCAGAGGACGGCGCCGAAGCGTCTGGGATCGTGCAGCAGAAACCGGGCGTCATTGAATACCCACTCGATGTGGTCGTGCGGACGGCGAGTCTCATGTTCACTGACGCGCCGCAGGGAGCCGGACATCCCCAGATGAACAATCTGTGTGCCTTGCTCAAAATGCAGCAGCAGATATTTCGCCCGTCTGTCGCAGCTCAGCAACCGATTGCCATGAATGTATCGTGCCATGTCAGGATCGACTGGCCAGCGCAGTTGAGGCTGGTGCACAATGAACTGTTCCAGCACGGACTGTGTCAGAACTGCTGCCAGTCCGCGACGGGTCGTTTCAACTTCGGGCAATTCAGGCATGATGATGATTTCCGCAGAGTGCTAACATTTAATACCAGATTCAGGCATCGGTATTGTCGAATGAACCAATTGTTTTTTTTCTGCGCCATTTTAATGGCATATCTGACAGGCATGGCTTCGCCCCCGGCGGGTGCCCAGACTGTCGATATTCCTGACGCCTATGGCACAGAAGAGCGCGTGCATCTTCGCGCCGGCGAGTTGCCGGCTGTCACACTCACTCGCGATATCCTGTTTCATCTGCTGGTGGCCGAGCTATCCGCCCACCGGGGTGATTTTGATCGCGCTGCCGAGGTCTTTGTCGAGCTGGCCCGTACCACCATGGATCCCCGCCTGGCCGAACGTGGCTTTCAGGCGGCGCTGGCCAGCCGCAATCCTGCCCTCACCACCGAAGCGGCCAGCTTGTGGGCGGATCTGGATCCCACCAGCTCCGAGGCGCAGGCGTCCTTTCTGGCGTTGGCTTCCTCCAGCGAAGCGTCTGACGACCTGGCAGAAATGCTTGCTCAGCGTCTGGCCGAGGCCGACGATAAAGAGCAAGCCCTGATACAAGCGTCCGCCATTGTCAGCCGGCTGGACGACAAGCAGGCCGCACTGGAGATTCTTGATCAGGCCATCGGCCCGGACGAACGCAGTCTGCCCATGGCCAGGCTGGCGCTGGCTGATGCCGCCTGGGCTGCCCAGGAGACAAAGCGTGCCTACGAGGAGTCCCGGATGGCGCTCAAGCTGGATGACAAGCTGGACGCCGCGGCACAGCGTGTACTTGAATATGGTCTGGTGGTCGACCCGGATCAGGCCATTGCCGATACCCAGGCATGGGCGGCCGAGCATCCCGGCTCACGGCGCCTGCACCTGATGCTGGTCAGCCGCCTGGTCGACCGCGATCAGTTTGACGATGCACTTGATGTCCTGTCCCGGATGCGTGAGCAGGCGCCCGAAGACTTTGATCTGCTCTATTCCGAGGCCGAAGTGCTGGCGCGGGCCGAACGCTATGACGAGGCGACGCAGCTCCTCAATGACTATATCAGCGTGCAGACGCAGCGCCGGCAGTCTCTGCACGATGATCAGACCAACGCGCAGGCTGATGCGTCGGATGCCCGTCTGCTTCTGGTCACCATTGCCGAAAAACAGGAAGACTACAAAGAGGCACTGGCTCAGCTCGACGCCATTGACGACCCCGCCCTGGCATTTCAGGCGCAGGTGCATAAGGCGGTCTTGCAGGGGCGCATGGGCAGCATCCCCAATGCCCGCAAGACCCTGAACCGGCTCAAGCCCGAAAGCAGTCGCGAGGAATCTGTTATTGCCCTGACGCTGGCCAGCATCTACCGGCAGGCGGGCCGTACCGATGACGCGGTCAAAGTACTGGAAGCGGCCAACCAGGATCTGCCTGACACGCCCGAGATCAAATACGATCTGGCGCTGCTCTACGAGCGTCAGGGCCGTATCGACGACGTGGTCAAGCATCTCCGGCGGGTGATTGAGCTTGAGCCCGATAACGCTAATGCCTATAACGCGCTGGGCTATACTTTCACCGACCACGAGCGCGACCTTGACGAGGCAGAAGCCTTGCTTGAGCATGCGCTCAACCTTGAGCCCGACAACCCCTATATCCTTGACAGCGTGGGTTGGTACTTCTATCGCATGGGCGATCTCGATGCCGCGCTGGAGTATCTTGAGCGCTCTTATCGCAAGATGCCCTCTGCCGAGGTCGCAGCCCACCTGGGAGAAGTCCTGTGGGCGCGTGAAGAGACCGAAGAGGCGCACCGCATATGGCAAGAGGGCCACGATAACGAGCCCGACAATCAAACGCTTCAGGACACGCTGAAGCGGTTTGGTGTGTCCCTGCCATGACGGCGCCTGTCGTGCTGGCGCACCATGCTGCGGCCCGGTGGTGGCGCTGCTGGCGGTTGGCCGCCATCATCTGGCTGGGCCTGGTGCTGACGGCCTGTGCGACACCGCACATGCTGGAAGAGGACACCGCAGCATTCCAGCGCAGTGGCCGCTTTTCCATTACTGTCACCGAGTTGTCAGGGGAAACCGAAGCCGTCCAGGGCGGGTTTTCCTGGTCTGATTCCGGTAGGCATCTTCGCCTGGATCTGTCTGATCCCATGGGCAGTACACTGGCGCGCATCATGGTTGATGCCAGGGGCGCCACGCTGCACCGCAGTGACGGCACACAAGAGCGCGCTGCCCACCCGGACGCCCTGGTTGAAAAGGTTGTCGGCAGTGCCATTCCGGTTGCCGACCTGCGTTTCTGGCTACAGGGCCAAACGGCTGAGGCCGATACCGACGACAAGGCCGGCACAGCCAATCAGACAAGACAGGATGGCGACGGCCATCTTGTGTCGTTTGTGCAGCGGGGCTGGAAGGTCGAGCTGTCACGCTACGACGAAAAAGGTCCTACACTCTTGCGAATGGCACGCAGTGACGCCGGCCGGCGCATCCAAGTCAGGCTGGCCATCAGTTCCCGGGCATCCTGAGCGCATCCGT
>DATGUI010000023.1:0-11150 GCA_035301405.1 Burkholderiaceae bacterium | reverse complement strand
TCGCGAAAACCGATGAGTATGCCGCCTTTTTTATGCACCAGCCGGACGGACAAGCGCGCCCGATAGCGGTAGCCGAAAGGGGGCCCGTACATGGGTGGCAGTATTTGTTCAGCCGTTACATTGCCCAGATGATGCAGATTGTCTTCCAGCACCCGCTGCTTGATGGCCACCTGTGCGTGACTGTCCAGATGCTGAATGCTGCAGCCGCCACAAACCCCGAAGTACGGACAGGCGGGCGTTACCCGCAGGCTGGAAGGATGGAGCACGGCCTCAAGCTGAGCCTTGTCATGATTTTTACGCTGTTTCAGCACACGGGCGCGAACCTGCTCGCCAGGCAGCGCACCGGCAATAAAGACCACCTTGCCATCAGCGTGCGCCACGCCCTGCCCGCTGAGGTCCAGAGATTCGACGGTAAAGACATCAGACATGAAACCTGCCCGCAAAAAAAGAACCGGGCCATTTTAGCCCGGTTGAATGAAACGAGTTGCCGAAAGCAGGCTTAGTCAGCCGCTTCCGTGGTATTGGCTGACTTGTCTTTTTCGGACGGCTTGTCTGTGTCGTATGACTTGCCCGAGTCAGACTGCCAGCGAAAACGACCCTGACGGGTTTCAGCAGGTTTGTGACGCCGCTGCATTTGCCGGTTGGCTCTTTCAGCGAAAACGCCCGACAAGAATGCCTGCTGTGTGTCATCCAGCGAGTCCCAGAGCTCCAGCCAGTGCTCTGTGCTGGTGTCACGCGCCTTGGTGCGCTCGGCGCGGCGTTGCTCACGCTGGTCAAGTCTGGCACGGGGGTCAATGGTGCCAATCGATTTCTGTGGCTTGTTCGACCATGCCAGGCGAACCTGTTTGGCACTGTCCTGGGCTTGCTTGAGCAATTTTTGCTGGGAATCGGTCAGCTCGAGATGGTCCACTACGTGTTGACCCACGCCACCAAAGCCCGGCACCACCATGACGGCAGGACCACGCTGACTGCGATGGTATTGATGACGCTTGCCCGCGTTGCGTTGTCCTTTCTTGTGTGCATGCTGACCGCGCGAGCCGGCCCGTTGCTTGCCCTGAAAATGGCGACCATGCTGGCGATGCATGGATCGGTGACCGCTTTTGTGGACGCCCTGGGCATCGGCCACCAACGTGGCACGGGACCCATCAAAATGCGCTGCGGGTGTGGCCGGCTGGGCCTGGGCTGCCGCCCCCCACCCGAGACACGAGGCCATGGCAAGCACGACGCAGCTACGTCTGAACAGAGATTGTTGCATGGTCGGTTTCCTTTGGTTGTTGACAAATGGAAGCCTTACTATTGACCAGGGCCCGTTTCGCAGTTGTTTCAGTGATCTGGCAACCCTTTCAGATCGTTACGCCATGAACCCGGCTGCGGCACTTAGCGCGCAGGCAGATAGGAAAGCGGGTCAACCGGTGTGCCCCGGCGCCGGACTTCAAAGTGCAGCCGTGGCGAAGAGGTATCGCTTTCGCCTACCGTGGCAATTTTTTCCCCTTTCTTGACGGTCTGCCCGGCCTTGACGAGAAGTTCATCGTTGTGGGCGTAGGCGGTGATGAAGCCGTCGGAGTGCCCGATGAGCACCAGATTGCCCAGCCCCCGCACACCGTTGCCCGCGTACATGACGTCTCCGCCAGCGGCAGCATTGACCGGGTCACCGATATTGCCTTCAAGATCAATGCCCTTGGTCGTGCTGTTGAAACCCTGGATGACCTTTCCGCTGCCCGGCCAGCCCCAGTCGATGGCTTCCGCATCGCTGGCGCGAGCCGCAACGGTTGTGCCGATGGGTTCGACGGGCTCAATGGGCTTGATGTCCGAATCACCCGGCTTGG
This sequence comes from Burkholderiaceae bacterium, assembly GCA_035301405.1. Lineage (GTDB taxonomy): Bacteria > Pseudomonadota > Gammaproteobacteria > Burkholderiales > Burkholderiaceae_B > JAJYRX01. Next base: position 9,324 of record DATGUI010000023.1, on the reverse strand, counting down.
TGGTCGCCTCGGAAGAACGGGAGGTATCAGTATCTGCAGAGGGCGATGACGCCGATGCGGCGCCATCCAGCTTGAGCACTTGTCCGACTCGCAGCTGTGAGGGATCAGTGATGTGGTTGAGTTCGCTCAGCCGGGCGACCTGAATGTTGTTGGCCTGGGCGATCTTGTATAAGGTATCGCCCGGCTTGACGACATAACTGCCTGCCGTGGAAGGAGCCTTGCTGGCCGGTTCGGCTGCCGGCTTGCTGATATCAGCCACGGGTGCGCGCTCGGATCGTGAGGCACAGCCAGCCAGGGCGACTGCCGCCAGGATCAGGGGGACAAAGGACAGACGTGCTGGATGCATGACTGAATGCTCCTGTTGATGTTTTCTACTTGGCCTGTACACCTGGTCTGAGGGGTACAAAACGCACAAATTCGTGTTTGGTACGGTGCCATGCATCGGTTCCGGTGCGTGTCACCATGATCAGTTGTTGAATGGTGTCGCCCTCGGGGGCGATCAGGCGCCCGCCGACACTGAGCTGGGCCGGCAGGGCATCGGGGATGGTCAGGCCCGCTGCAGCAACAACAATACCATCGTAAGGCGCCTGGGGGGGATGCCCCAGCATGCCATCGCCATAGTGCAGCCGGACCCGGGACATCAGCCCCAGAGCCTGGAGATGCTCGCGCGCCTGTTCGACCAGACCGCGCACGCGCTCGACAACCGTGACACGGCTGCAGAGCTGAGCCAGCACGGCTGCCTGATAGCCGCAGCCACCGCCGATTTCGAGTATTTTACCCGGAACATCGGGTTCACAAATGGCGGACACCATGCGAGCCACCACGTACGGTTGCGAGATGGTCTGGCCAAACCCGATGGGCAGTGCGGCGTCGTCATAGGCATGGCTGGCCAGGCCTTCATCGACAAACAGGTGCCGGGGCACTGCCAGCATGGCTTCCAGCACCTTCTCGTTGGTGATGCCTTGTTCGCGCAGGCGTTCTACCATGCGCCGACGGGCTCGCTGTGATGTCAATCCCAGATTGGCGCTATTGACCGGCGTTGCGCCAACCGACCTGGAAGAAGACAGCCCGGGCGGCGTGACGATACGGGCATTGCTGTTGCTGGGCCGAAAACGTGCGGTTTTATGAAAAGGCATGCAAAACGTATCAGAAATTATTGAATAAGCCGTCTAAGTATACCGATTCACCTTGCAATATGGTACTTTTCAGACACTATGATCGACTCCCTTTTGATGGCCGCCATCGTTGTGGCTGCGTACTTTCTTGGCTCCCTTCCCTTTGCTGTCATTGTCAGCCGTCTCATGGGTCTTCGCGATCCCCGCCAGCATGGCTCGGGCAACCCGGGCGCCACCAATGTGCTGCGCACCGGGAATCGCAAGGCAGCAGCCCTGACGCTGCTGGGCGACATTGGCAAGGGGTGGCTGGCCGTTGCAGCCGGCCAATGGCTGGCGACCAGCCTGACGCTATCAAGCGCGTTACCGGCCTGGTGCGGGCTGGCCGTCTTTGCCGGCCATGTGTGGCCAATATTCTTGCGGTTCCGCGGCGGCAAGGGGGTAGCCACGGCGCTGGGGGTACTGCTGGGCATCAATATCTGGCTGGCCGTTGCCACCGCTGCCACCTGGCTCATTGTGGCCCGCGCTGGGGGCTACTCATCCCTGGCGGCCATTCTGGCAGCCATCTTTGCACCGCTTTATTTCATACTGGGCAGCAACGTGGCCTGGCCGGCCAATGGGGCCACGGCCGTCATGCTGGTGATCATGAGCGTGACCCTGCTGTTCAGGCATCGTGACAACATCAGCCGTCTGATGCGCGGCAAGGAAACACGCATTGGTCAAACCAGCCCGGGAACCAGTGCGCCGGGCCAGCGCGGGCGTGTCAGTTCGCGGAAGCGGTAAGCTCCCACCTTGGCCTGACGGTAAAGCCGGTAGCCGCCCTGGCCGCTTCCAGATCAACCAGCCCGTGCTTCACGCGCATGGCTGCGGCAAACGCAATCATGGCGCCGTTGTCCGTGCAAAATTCCAGTGGCGGGAAAAACACCGTGCCATGCCGTTTTTCCAGTGCCTGCTGCAGGCGGGTTCGCAGGTGGCGGTTGGCGCCCACACCACCTGCCACCACCAGACGGCCCAGGCCAGTCTGATCCATGGCCTGGATGGACTTGGCGGCCAGCACATCCACAATGGCGGCCTCGGTCGCAGCAGCCAGGTCGGCCTTTTCCTGGTCAGACAGCGCGCGCCCCTGGTCGCTCAGCTTGCGCACACGAGTCATGACAGCGGTCTTGAGCCCGCTGAAGCTGAAATCAAGTTCACCGCTATGCAACATGGGACGCGGCAGATCAAATGCGGCAGGACTTCCCTGCTCGGCCAGACGAGACAGGGCCGGCCCTCCGGGATAGCCCAGACCCAGCAGCATGGCGCTCTTGTCAAACGCTTCGCCTGCAGCATCGTCCAATGTTTCGCCGAGCAGCATGTACTGCCCGACATCGGTGACCTGCATGAGCTGGGTGTGCCCCCCGGATACCAGCAATGCAACAAAGGGAAATGCCGGTGCCGGTTCGGCCATGAGAGGGGACAACAGGTGGCCCTCAAGATGATGAACAGGAATGGCCGGGAGATTGCGAGCCCAGGCAAAGGCACGGGCCACACTGGCCCCCACCAGCAAGGCGCCCGCCAATCCCGGACCCGCTGTATAGGCGACTGCGTCAATATCAGTGATGGCAAGATCCGCTGCATCCACGACTTGATGAATCAGCGGCACCACCCGGCGGATATGATCTCGGGAAGCGAGTTCGGGAACGACGCCACCATAATCACGATGCATGGCGATCTGACTGTGAAGGGCGTGCGTGAGCAGGCCATTCTCTGTACAGACCAGCGCCACGCCGGTCTCGTCACACGAGCTTTCTATGCCAAGGATGATCATGCCAGTAGACTGCGGATCGCAAAAGAGGGTTGACCTGGCAGCAGCCGCCAGGAGTCTGGGATAAAATTCGTGCTTGCATTATAAAGGGGGTGCAACATCATGCTCGAACGCCTGTTTCGACTTCAAAATCACGAAACCACCATCCGGACAGAAATCATCGCGGGAATCACGACCTTCCTGACGATGTCCTACATCATTTTCGTCAACCCGGATATTTTGTCCACCACCGGCATGGACCGGGATGCCGTTTTTGTGGCGACCTGTCTGGCGGCCACGGTAGGCTCACTCATCATGGCGCTGGTGGCCAACTGGCCGATTGGCATGGCACCCGGCATGGGGCTGAATGCTTTCTTTGCCTTCACTATCGTCGGGGCCATGGGCTACACCTGGCAACAGGCGCTGGGCGCTGTGCTGGTGTCGGGCATCATTTTCATGGTGCTGACCATCAGCGGCATACGCAGCTGGTTGATACGCGGGATTCCCGATTCGCTGCAATCCGCCATTGCGGCAGGTATCGGCCTGTTTCTGGCCATCATTGCCCTGGGCTCTGCAGGCATTGTGGTCAAGGACCCGGCCACCATGGTTGCGCTGGGCGACCTGACTCAGCCCCCTGCCCTGTTTGCCATACTGGGCTTTTTTGTCATTGCCGCCCTGGATGCGCTCAATGTGCGGGGTGCCATCCTCATTGGCATTCTGACGGTTACCCTGTTATCGGCCCTGACGGGGCAGACCGAGTTCAATGGGGTGTTCGCCGCCCCGCCCAGCCTGGCCCCGACCTTCATGCAGTTCGACCTGCTGGGTGTGCTGCAGACAGGTTTTGTGCATGTCATTTTAGTGCTGGTGCTGGTTGAAGTCTTTGATGCCACCGGCACCATGATTGGCGTGGCCAAGCGGGCCAACCTCATTCGCAAGGGTCAGCCCAACCGGCTGGGGCGCGCCTTGCTGGCCGACAGTACCGCCATTGTTGCCGGCTCCATGCTGGGCACCAGCAGCACGACCGCTTACGCAGAAAGTGCCTCGGGCGTCATGGCGGGCGGCCGGACAGGCCTGACGGCGCTGGTGGTGGCCATTCTGTTCCTGTTTGCCCTATTTCTGTCACCGCTGGCCAGCTCTGTACCCCCTTACGCCACGGCACCCGCACTGCTTTATGTTGCCGGGCTCATGATGCGCGAGCTGCGGGAAATCAACTGGACCGATGTGACGGAAGCCACGCCAGCCACCCTGACGGCCCTGGCCATGCCCTTCACCTATTCCATCGCCAATGGCCTGGCTTTCGGGTTCATCAGCTACACCGTACTCAAGGCCACCAGCGGGCGGATTCGCGACATTCATCCGGCCACCCTTGTTGTGGCCGTGCTGTTTGTCATCAAGTACGCTGCGTTTCCTGATGATTGACGGCACGCATCTAACAAAGGGTCACATCTGCATGCAGAACATGGCTGGCAACGCCCTGCTGCCCGCAGGTACACTGGCCGCTTCATCCATCTTATCGCAGGCAGCCCCGCAAGCGGGCTGCATCCCACGGAGTATTCATGAGTACGATCGAACTCGATAAAGACAGCTTCCAGACCGCCATACAGGGCGACACGCCCGTCATTATCAATTTCTGGGCGCCCTGGTGCGGGCCCTGCAAGAACTTCGCGCCTGTTTTTGACAAGGTTGCTACCGAGAATGAAGACGCCACATTCGCCAAGATCAACACTGAAGACCAGCCCGAGCTGGCTGGTGCATTGAACATTCGTTCCATTCCCACCCTGATGGTGTTTCGTGAACAAGTCCTGCTTTTTTCCCAGGCCGGGGCACTGACAGAAGGTCAGTTGCAAGAGCTGGTGACGCAGGTCAAGGCCGTTGACATGGAAAAGGTCCATGCAGACATTGCGGCTCAGCAGGAAGCCGACGCAAACGGCGCTGATGGCCTCGACGATACCAATGCCTGAGCAGCTATGCACATCATGGCACCATGATGTGATGGCCCCAGTCCATCAGTGTGGTGCCCCTTCCCCTTCCTGGCTACCTGAAGCAGTGCTGTCAAACAGACGCCTGATCGGAACGACAGACGTCGCCCCGACCCTTGGTGGTGTCCTGAAAGCTGGCAATAAACTGCTCGACACCGGCTTGCGGCACGGATAACGTCCATTTGGCTCCCCGCTCGTCGAAATCCTCGGCAAGCAGTTCAATGCGGTGATCATCAAAACGTGATCGGACGCGATCCATGTCGGGGAAAGGACAATGGACACGCAACTGCTCGCGCAAGACGATTCTGACCTTCCTGGCCTGCCGCAGACATTGCGCAGCACAACCACCGTAAGCACGCACCAGGCCACCGGTGCCCAGCTTGGTGCCGCCAAACCAGCGCACGACCAGCACAACAACACGGTCACAGCCCTGCCCCTGAATCGCCTGCAAGATTGGCTTTCCGGCAGTACCGCCAGGCTCGCCATCATCAAAAAAACGGTAGTCGCTGTCAATCTGGTATGCCCAGCAGTTATGACTGGCTTCGGGAACGCCATGCGCTTCGACAAAGGTCAGCGCCTCGTCGCTACTCTGTACTGGTGCGGCAATAGCCAGAAACCGGCTGCGCTTGACTTCCTCTTCCCAGCGGGCTATCCCGGCAAGCGTGTAACGTGTCATGAGGCCAGGCCGTGTTATTGATGTTCGTGCAGCACGATATGTGCCATGCCATCTTCGGTCGCCAGCCCCACCCTTGAACCAATGGGCAGTGTGGCCTTGGCGGGCACATGCCCGTACGGCAGGCCGGTGACAACCGGTATGCCCACTTGCGTACGCAGCCACGCAACAACGGCATCAAGGTCATAGCCGTTGTCGTGGTCGGCCAGCTGGTACTCAGTGAAATGACCCAGGACAAGCGCCTTCTGGCGCCCAAGTATACCTGCATGCCACAACTGGGTAAGCATGCGTTCAATGCGATAGGGGTGTTCGCCCACGTCTTCGAGAAACAGCAGGCCGTCTTTCATGTCGGGCATGTAGGGAGTGCCGATCAGCGAGGCGATGACGGCAAGGTTGCCGCCCCAGAGCACACCCCGGGCATCGACAGCATCGGCATCAGCCGTTTCAAAGCTGAGGATGTCGAGCTCGTTGTGCATGACGTCGGCGAACAGGTCAGGCGTGAGGTCATCGAGCTGCAGGTTGCCAAAATCGGCCACGGCACTGGGGCCGGTATAGCTGATGGCGCCCACACGTGCGAGCAATGCCAGATTGAATGCCGTGAAGTCACTGTGGCCCACGAAACGCTTGCCGCTGTCGGCCACGGCCTGCCAGTCTATGTAAGGCAGCAGACGAGAGAGGCCATAACCGCCTCGTGTGGCCATGATGATGTCAGCAGGTTGTGCGAGGGCACGCTCGATGGCGCGCAGGCGTTGACTGTCGGTGCCGGCAAATCGCTGATGACGGGCAAGCGCATCCATATCGACCGTGGGCGGAAAGCCCAGTGCGTCGAGATGTGCACAGGCCTGTTCGATGGCCGAAGCATCGGCCACTGCGCCCGAGGGCGAAATCAGATAAATATCCTGGCTGGCCCGGGAACTTGCCATGATGGCCTCCGGACTACAACAGGCCCATCTGCAGGCGTGCCGCCTCGGAGATCATTTCGCGGCTCCAGGGTGGATCCCAGACCAGATCGACATGCACGTTACGTACCCCGTGTATGCCCATCAGCTTGGAGCGGGCATCTTCTGCGATGAACTCGCCCATGCCACAACCGGGTGCCGTGAGGGTCATGTCCATTTCTATGTCGAATTGCTCGTCGCCAACCTCGACAACATCGCAGCGATACACCAGCCCCAGGTTGACGATGTCGACAGGGATTTCGGGATCATAGCAGCCGGTGAGGCGCTCCCATGCTTCGTCACTGACATACTGTTTGGTAAGCGGGCCTTCAGGGCGCTCGTCCTTTTCCACGACTTCGGGCTCGAAACCGAGTGCATCGGCATCCACGCCTTCAACCCGGTACAGATTGCCTTCGACCATGACGGTGTAACTGCCACCCAGTTGCTGCGTGATGATGGCTACGCAGCCCTCTTCAATGGTTACCGGTGAGCCATAGGGAACGGTAACGGCAGGGAGATCCCGGTTGACGACGACTTCCAGACGTTCGTAACTCATGATTAGCCTCTATTCGGTTTGTGCAGTCTGCGTGGCTTGGGTAATGGCATTTTGCAAGGTATGCCAGGCCAGGGTTGCACACTTCACCCTTGCAGGAAATTCGCGCACGCCGGACAGGACCTCAAGCTTGCCAAGGTCGGTATCTTCGGGATGGGATTCGGTCAGCATCTGGTGCATGTGATCAAACAGCTGCTTTGCTTCAGCAATGGGTCTGCCCTTCACGGCTTCGGTCATCAGCGAGGCCGATGCGGTGGATATGGCACAGCCGTGCCCCACAAAGCTGACGTCCTGGATGATGTCGTCTTCGACCCGGGCATAAACGGTGAGCTGATCGCCACACAGGGGGTTATGCCCGTCGGCCGAACGATTGGCATCGTCCAGTACGTGAAAATTGCGAGGCTGCCGGTTGTGATCAAAGATGACCTCCTGGTAGAGGTCGCGTAAGTCGGAATGACCTGTCATGCGCGGTGTCCTGTGCCAAAAAGCGATTGCGCCTTGTGCAGACCAGCGACCAGGGCGTCGATGTCTGCATGGGTGTTGTACATGGCCAGTGAGGCCCGTGCCGTACCGGGAATGCCAAAGCGTGTCATGAGGGGCATGGCGCAATGATGGCCGGCACGGATGGCCACCCCTTCGGTGTCCAGTATAGTCCCCAGATCGTGGGGATGGATGCCTTCAAGAACAAACGAGGCAATGCCCGAACGTGGCGCCGTGTCGGCCAGTATCTGCAGGCCCGACACCGAACGCAGTTGCTGATTGGTATAGTCCAGCAGCGCCTGTTCGTGCGCCTGGATACGCTCCAGGCCAACATGCTGCACGTATTGAATGGCGGCTTGCAGGCCCACCACACCAGCGATATTTGGTGTCCCGGCCTCGAAACGCTGGGGAACCGGCGCGTAGGTGGAGCCTTCAAAGCTGACGGTGTGAATCATGTCGCCACCGCCCAGCCACGGAGGCATGGCATCGAGCACGTCGTAACGCGTGTAAAGTGCTCCCATGCCTGTGGGGCCATACAGCTTGTGCGCTGAAAACACGTAAAAGTCGCAATCCAGAGCCTGAACGTCAACGACCTTGTGTGCCACGGCCTGGGCGCCGTCGATCAGGACACGCGCACCGGCCTGTCGTGCGGCAGCCACCATGTCCGATACCGGATTGATGGTACCGAACGCATTGGAGACATGCGCCAGGGCCACCAGACGGGTCTTTCCGTTGAGCAACTGGCGATAGGCCTGCTGATCAACCTCGCCGGCATCGGTAACCGGCGCTACCCGAATGACCGCACCCGTCTGCTGTGCCACAAACTGCCATGGCACGATATTGGAGTGATGCTCCAGCCCGGTAAGCAGGATCTCATCGCCCTTGCGAAGATTATGCAAGCCCCAGCTGTAAGCGACCAGATTGATGCCGGCGGTGGTGCCACTGGTAAAGACGATTTCTTCGGAACGCGAGGCGTTGAGGAATTGTCTGACCGTTTCCCGGGCAGCATCGTAGCGCTCGGTCGCGTGCTGCGACAGATAATGAACCCCCCGATGAATATTGGCATTGGACGATTCGTAGTAATCGGCAATCGCCTGGATGACCGCTTGCGGCTTCTGTGTGGTCGCGCCGTTGTCCAGGTAGACCAGTGGCTTGCCATTCACGGTCTGCTGCAAGATGGGGAAATCAGTGGCGACATCCAGCGCGGGAACGGTGGCTACCAGTGGCGCATTCATGCGATGTCTCCGAGCATGGCCCCGCCAGGCAGGCGGTCACGTATCATGCCGGCAACCTGCTGGCGAAGCACGGGCAGATCAAGGCGATCAATAGCCTGACCGGCAAACGCGTAGGTCAGCAAGTTGCGAGCATGGACCTCGTCCAGCCCACGGGTACGCAGGTAAAACATGGCGTTTTCGTCAATCTGGCCAACGGTGGCGCCATGCGCGCAGCTGACATCGTCAGCGTAGATTTCGAGCTCGGGCTTGGCATCAGCACGTGCCATGCGCGACAGCAGCAGGCTGTCGGAACGCTGCACGGCATCGGTACCATCAGCACCGGGCGCTACCAGAATGCGGCCGCCAAATACGCCACGACCCATGTCAGCCAGAATACCGCGATAATATTCGCGGCTGATGCCGTTGGGATGGGCGTGATCAATCAGGGTGTTGTGATCAACATGCCGGCGCGCATTCACATAGTACAGGCCGTTGAGCAGGGTGTGGCAGTGTGGCCCGCCAAAAGCGGTACGGATGTCGTTGCGAGCCAGACGGGCGCCAAATGACATGGAGTGCGAGTTGAAGCTGGAAT
>DATGUI010000022.1:0-7247 GCA_035301405.1 Burkholderiaceae bacterium | reverse complement strand
CCCGAGATCCTGTTGCTTGATGAACCGTTCAGTGCGCTGGATCAGGTGACCCGCAGCGACATGCAGGCATTGCTCAAACAAATCATCAGGCGTCACAAGACTGCGGCTGTTTTTGTCACGCATGACATCAATGAAGCCCTCATATTGGCTGATCGCATCTTGCTGATTGGAGATTATCCGGGCAGGCTCATCGGGCAATGGCACTTGGACGTGCACGATGGCCAGCACCCAGGCAGTGATGCTTTCAGCAATGTTCGTGCAGAAATAATCCAGCTGCTGGGCAGGTTCAGACAGCACGCGTCCTGAGCATGCTCACCCCTTCAAGATGACTTCAACCCAGCGCACCGGCCCCCTTTCTGATTTTCACAGGAAACCATCATGCTCCCCTCTGACCAGCAATCCCCGTTGTCTCGCACCCGGCGGCAGCTTATCCAGCTGTCCAGCCTGTTTACCGTGGCAGGCGCCCTGCCCTTGCTGCATAGGCATGGCGCGGCACGGGCTGCCGAGCCCCGGGCCCCGTTGCGAATCGGCTATCTGCCCATTACCGATGCCACGCCCCTGCTCGTTGCTCATCACAATGACCTGTTTCTTGAGCAAGGGCTGCAGGTGGAAAAGCCGCGCCTGTTCCGAAGCTGGGCGCAGCTGGTTGAGGCGTTCATTGCAGGGCAGGTCAATGCTGTGCACCTGTTGGCCCCCATGACGGTATGGGCTCGATATGGCAGTCAGTCCAGCGCCAAGGTGGTGGCCTGGAACCATATGTCGGGTTCTGCACTGACCGTGCTTCATGATATTGACGAGGTGGCTGATCTGGGCGGAACCACCGTGGCCATCCCGTTCTGGTATTCACTGCACAATATCGTGTTGCAGCACTTGCTCCAGAACCACGGGCTGGAGCCCATCAGCCAAGGCGAGCCCACTGCCGGACAAGTCAAGCTGGTTGTCATGGCGCCATCGGACATGGTGCCCGCTCTTGCAAACGGACAGATCGCCGGTTTCATTGTTGCCGAGCCGTTTAACGCCAATGCAGAAACCCTGAAGATCGGCAAGGTATTGCGGTTTACCGGCGACGTCTGGAAAGACCATGCGTGCTGCGTTGTGGTCATGCACGAGCAAGATATTGACGAGCGCCCCGAATGGACGCAAAAAGTGGTCAATGCCATTGTGCAGGCACAGTTGTGGATTCAGGACAACCGCCAGGAAACCGCCAGAATTTTGTCTCGCGACCATGCCCGGCAATACACGCCGCATACGTATGAATCGCTGGCAGCCGTACTGGATCCCAGCCGCATGGACACGGCGCGGTATCGACAGACCGGCGCCATTGTCAACAAGGCATGGGGCGAGAAGCGCATCGACTTTCAACCGTATCCGTTTCCCAGCTACACCGAAGCGCTCATACGCAAACTGAAGACCACCCTGGTATCAGGACACAATGCATTTTTGCAGGATCTTGATCCCGCTTTCGTCGCATCCGATCTGGTCGATGACCGTTTCGTCAAAAAGGCCATTATCGACAATGATGCCATGCATGCCTTTGGCCTGGCCGAATCCTTTACCCGACAAGAACAGATAAGCACATAGCGCCATGTTTTCATCGTTTGGACAACCACGCGGCAGCGATTTGAACGTCAACAACACCCGGGCCATCGCCACAAAGAGAAATCGGCCCTGGCGATTCTCAAGTCGGATTCAGGGCCTCGTCGGCGTTGTGCTGGCTGTCGCGCTGTGGGGCCTTGCCGTGCACCTGTTGCAAGTCAATCTGCCACTGGCAGGACTGCTGGGACCAAAAGAAACGTGGGTCAGTTTTTATGAATTACTCACTACCAATCAGCTCACTGCACATATTCTCGTGAGTCTGAAGCGCGTGCTGGTCGGCCTGGCGCTTGCCGTCCTGTTTGGTGTGCCCATTGGCCTGGCAATCGGCCGCTCACGGCTTTTGGATAATGTTACTGGCGGCACGTTTCAATTTCTGCGCATGGTCTCCCCGCTTTCCTGGATGCCGATAGCTGTCATGATGTTTGGTATCGGCGACGCCCCCATCTATTTTCTATTGACGTTTGCAGCCGTCTGGCCGGTGCTGTTGAACACGGCGGCTGGGGTACGCCAGCTGAATCCCGCGTGGCTGCTGCTTGCCCGCAGCATGAGCGCCACCCCCACCGAAATGCTCCGCCATGTTATTGTGCCCGGCGTCCTGGGACACATCTTGATGGGTATTCGCCTGGCCATTGGCATTATCTGGATTGTATTGGTGCCCTGCGAAATGCTGGGAGTCAGTTCAGGACTGGGCTACTTTATTCTCGACACGCGCGACCGCATGGCGTATTCGGAGCTGATGGCAGCCATCATGCTCATTGGCATATTGGGTTATCTGCTTGACGCCATCGCTCAAAAGACCATCTCGAATATCACGATAAAAAGGGATTCTGGTTCAGCCTCTCGTCAATGAGAGCCAGCCTGCGCGCTTGCCTGGCCACCTCATCTTTCCCAGCGGTGGAACACAGGAACGAGCAGGCCGTTCTCATGGCCGGATCATTGCATGGCGGTCTGTTTGCGAGACGACACGTCAGCATCCGGGACGGCCATCAGACCCAGCCTTTCGAGCAGACGCTGGTCCGCATCGACGGCAGGATTGGAGGTGGTCAACAACACGTCTCCCATGAAAATGGAATTGGCACCCGCCATGAAGCACAATGCCTGCGTGCTGTCATCCATGCACTCCCGGCCTGCTGACAGCCGCACCACGGCCCGTGGCATGGTGATACGCGCAACGGCAATGGTACGCACAAACTCCAGGGGATCCAGCTCGGGGGCATGGGCAAGGGGTGTGCCAGGCACTTTGACAAGATGATTGACCGGAACCGACTCCGGATACGGATCCATGGTGGCCAGTGCTGCAATCAACCCGGCGCGGATCTCGCGTGACTCGCCCATGCCCACAATACCACCGCAACACACCTTGATATTCGCATCGCGAACACGCTGCAGCGTCTGCAGTCGATCTTCATATTGCCGCGTCGTGATGATATTGGCATAAAACTCGGGGGCCGTGTCAATATTGTGGTTGTAGTAATCCAGCCCGGCATCCCGCAATCGTTCTGCCTGCCCAGGCTTCAGCATCCCAAGGGTGACGCAGGTTTCCAGCCCCAGCGCCTTGACGGCCTCGATACGCTCGGCGACCTCGTCAACCTGGCGGGCAGTGGGTGACCGCCAGGCAGCCCCCATGCAAAACCGCTGTGCACCTTCACGTCTGGCCTGCCTGGCCTTTTCCACCACCTCGGCCAAGGGCATCAGCGGTGTGCCCGGCAACGCCCCATCATGACGGGATGATTGGGGACAATATGCACAGTCTTCGGGACAGCCACCCGTCTTGATGGAAAGCAGCCTTGAAATCTGTACCGTGTTGGCAGAATGAAACTGGCGATGTGTCGTCTGCGCCTCCAGCAGCAGGTCATTAAGGGGCTGTGCAAACAGCGCCATGATGGATGATGTGTTCCAGCTGCCAGCACGCTCGCCAGCATCTTTTTTGGTCTTCATGGAATCTCCTGACCACATTGCAGAAAAGTATCCATGATAGAGAAATACCGCTGAATCAATCGTGCTCGCTGGTGGCTATCTTCTCTTGATATTACTCTTTATGCCATTAACTTCGGCGAAAATGCCGACAACGTGCTTAGAATCATCCCATCCCCGTTGCGCTCGCACTATGTAACATTTTATTATGATCATGGCGTTTCAACGCGCCCTCCAATCTTCCGGCGGTGCCTTTCGGGCAGTTGGAATGTGATTCATGCAGACCCCGAGGTGCTGCCCGTCCTCGACCCGTATATGAGTCAGAAAAGAATAAATCGTACCTGCAGCGTGCGTCGGCAAGATTGAAGAAGCAGGTCGAAACCTCATCGCGAGCGATTTGTGCTCAAAGTACCTGGCGGCAAATGCCGCTCATGCTTTCGTGTGTGTTCTCAACAAAGTTATACACAGAATCTGTGAGCAAGTCGTGGACCAATAATTCCTGTGTCGTTTTGGACTGGATGCCGGCATTGTGGCATTGCGGCCTTGCCAAAGAGGCAGTGCACGAGACGGCCGGGACTGAACGACTGGTTGCGAGAACGCGTCGTGCCATCAAGGCGACATCGTTCCCCGGGCAGTCAGCAATGATGTCAGCGCACGCGCCACGACTTCCGTCGCACGGGCCAGGTCTTCCAGCACCACGTGTTCGTCGGCACGCTTGGCATTGGACTCCAGCAAGGTGCGTGGGCCGGCACCATACAGCACAACGGGCACGCCATGCTCGGCATACAGGCGGGCATCGGCATAAAGCGGCGTACCCACGGCAGGAATGTCTTCGCCCATGACATCGGCAGCCGCTTCCTGAATCGCCGTCACCAGCCTGTCAGCCCCCTCCAGCGGCTTCAGCGCGTTGGCCTTCAACAGTCGGGTGACATGGATCGTGATGCCCGGCACCTGCCCGGCCGCCCGGGTGATCAAGTCTCGTACCCGGGCCTCGACGTCGGCCGGGTCTTCTTCGGGAATCAGCCGGCGGTCCAGCCTGATCACGGCCTCGCCCGGCACCACGTTGGTGTTGGTACCGGCGTTGAGCTGCCCCACGATCAGGGTCGGATGGCTGATGCCGGGAACAGAGGAGTGGACGTGGGTCAACTCGTCGGCTTCGGCATACAGGTGGGTAAGGATGGCGTTGACGGCCCGCAAGGCATCAATGCCGTTATGGGGTTCCGCGCCATGCGTGGCCTTGCCGTTGACGGTGACTTCAAATTGCAGACAACCATTGTGCGCAAGCACCACGGCATAGCTGAAGCCGGCGCATATGGCGTAATCAGGCTGCACGATCTTCTGCTCCAGCAGCCAGCCCGGCCCCAGCAATCCACCAAACTCTTCATCGTAGGTGAGATGCAGTTCTATGGTACCGGCCTTGGGCGGACTGCAGGCTTCCAGTGCCCTGACGGCAAAGGCGTAGGTCGCAAAATCACTTTTTGAGACGGCGGCTGCACGGCCGTACAGGCGGCCATCGTGGATTTCGCCTGCGTAGGGCGGAACGGTCCAGCCCTCCCCGGGCGGTACCACGTCTCCATGGGCATTCAGTGCAATGATCGGGCCGGGCCCGTACCGTCGCCTGATCACGAGGTTGGTCACGCTTTGCATGCCGGCGTCGTGCACGATTTTTTCCGGCACGGTGTGCGCCTCGACCTCCCAACCCCATGATTCCAGCAGCGACTTGACCACAAGCGCATGCGGGGTGTTGTTTCCGGGGGGCGTGTCGGATGGCGTCTGGACCAGCTTCTGCAAGAAAGCGGTCTGCTCGTCAAAATGGCGGGTTATCCAGTCCCTGACTGCCTCGTCTTGTGGGTCCATTTCTCCTCCGGCTTCAGGCTTCGCTCTTGCGGGCGGCGCTTTTGCCAATCAGCACAATAACAAAGACCAGCGAAAGCACCATCACGATGGTGGGCGCAGGAGCGCTGTCCAGAAAGAAGCTGGCATAGACGCCGACAAGGCAGGCCAGTACGGCAATGATGACAGCGCAGACAAGCATGGCACCAAAGCTGCGCGTCAGCATGAAAGCGATGGCGCCCGGTGCAATGAGCAGACTGATGACCAGGATGATGCCTACCGCTTTCAGGGCCCCGACAATGGTCAGGGACAACATGATGAGCAGGCCGTAGTGCAGCAGGCCTACCGACAGCCCGAGGGTTCTGGCCTGCACCAGATCAAAGCAATGCAGCAAGAAGTCGCGCCACTTGAACCCAATGACGCCCGCTACCAGCAGGGCAATGGCACCCGACTCCACCAGATCACGATCGACAACACCCAGCATGTCACCAAAAAGGATATGGTCCAGATGCACGTCGGAACGGATGCTGGTGTAGAGCACGATGCCCAGCCCGAACATGCCGGAAAACACCACGCCCATGACGGTATCCTGCTTGAGCCGGCTGTTGGCCTGCAGGTAGCCCGTACTGATTGCGCAGATCAGGCCGGCGATCACGGCGCCCAGCTCCAGCGGCACCCCGATCATGTAAGCCACCACCACACCAGGCAGCACGGCATGCGAGATGGCATCACCCATCAGCGCCCAGCCCTTGAGCACCAGAAAACAGGACAGCAGCGCCGTCGGCACGGCAACCAGCACACTGATCACCAGCGCCTGTCGCATGAAGTCAAACTGCAGGGGCATCAACAGCATGTCTGCAGTCATGACAGTGCCCTGTTCTGTTCGGCAATGCGCCGTCTGGTGGCAATCAGCCCGTACTTGGGACCAAAGAAAAAGGCGGCCAGAAAGCACAGTGTCTGCAACAGCACAATGACGCCTCCGGTTGCTCCGTCCAGGAAATAACTGAGGTAGACGCCAACAAAACTGCTGAGGGCGCCTATCAGCACGCTGATGCCCAACAGGCGCGGAAAGCTGTCAGTCAACTGATAGGCCGTGGCGCCCGGCGTCACCACCATGGCCACGACCAGAAAGGCACCCACCGTCTGCATGGCGGCCACGGTACTGGCCGACAGCAGGGAAAAGAACAGCACCTTGTGGACAACCGGATTGATGCCGATTGACCGGGCGTGGCTCTCGTCAAAGAAAACCACCATGAGGTCTTTCCATTTGACCAGCAGCACAATCAGCGAGACCAGACCGATAATCACCAGTTGTATGGTCTTGTCTGCCGTGATGGCAAGAATGTTTCCCAGAATGATGGTCTGGATATCCACCGCCGTGGGTGCCAGCGATGTCATGAACAACCCGGCACCAAAAAATGCCGAGAACACCAGCCCGATGACCACGTCCTCCTTCAGGCGCGTACGGTGATTCAGAAACAGCATGGCGCCCGCTGCCAGCATGCCGGAAAGAAACGCCCCGGCAGACAGCGACAGCCCCAACATGTAGGTGGCGGCCACGCCCGGTACAATGGCATGGGACAGTGCATCGCCAATCAGTGACCAGCCCTTGAGCATGAGGTAAGCGGACAGAAAGGCACACACCATGCCAACCAGCGCCGACACCCACATGGCATTGACCATGTAGCCATAGCCGAACGGTTCCAACAGCACATCCATCATGGCTTGTCGTCCGTATCCGGCAGATGTTCTCGTGCTGTGGGTCGATCACCGTAAAACACGAGGGGGCGCTCGTCATCAGTGACAATGCCGATGGCATGGGCGCGACGCTCGTCCGTTTGATTCAGCGTGAAGTGTCTGAGCACACCGCCAAAAGCCACTTCAAGGTTGGCCTGGGTGAATAT